>CALBIE010000633.1 GCA_937893495.1 uncultured Verrucomicrobiales bacterium
CGAATCATCAAAGCGAAGGCTCAACGCCGCCTTGCGACCGTCGGGCCATTTTGCGAAGGTGAGTCGGAGTCCGGATGATTTGTCGGTGAGGACGCGTTCTTTCTCCGGAGGTAAAACCGATCGGCCGCCGGCCGGCGTAACTGCCTGCACGAAGTAGTCCTCCGCCATCGGCGGGGCCTGCCACAGCAATTTGTGCCATTCCGTTCCATTGCGGCGAACGAGAATCGCTTTGCCTTTCGAATCGCGCACCTCGACGTCCACCTCTGGCCAGGCATCGCGGCCCGTCTTCGGCAGTTCGACCTGGATGGATACCGGATTACGCTCCGTGCCGGGAATCAATCGAACGCGCGTTTTGAAACGCTCGATGGACTCAACCTGAACGGTGGCCGGGCCAGAGTATTTCGGGAGTTGGACGGTTGGCAGCGCGGCCGTCGCCCGCGAAGTAAGCACGAAGGTCAACACGATGAGGAAGATTCGTTGCCGGATTGTGTCGGATTGGCCTATTAGATTGAGCATAAGGTTCATACTTTCTTCGCCACCATCTATCGTGCGTTTCGTGCTGGTTCAGTCTCGTCGTGGCCGAATCGGACTACGGTTGCTTCGCCGAAGTAATCGTAAAATTGCTGACGGACAACGTGGTGTTCGTCAACGTGCCGGTCCAGTTGGCCAGAATCAATGGCTTGATGAATGCCGTGCCGGGACGGAACCGGATGTCCGAGTAGATTCCATTAGTCCATTCGCCAGCAACGGTTGCCGTGTAATTGGTGAGCGTCGAAGGGACGGAGCGGCCTCCCAGCAGCGCATAATTATAGGTGCCGCCCGACTCTGCGTTGCGGACGGGTTTGCCCGCCGGCAACTCCGCGCCAGACCACGGTTTGCTGAGCGTGATGAAATTGTTGGTGATCGCTCCCGCGACCCAGAGATCGGCCACGAAAAATCGGGTGTAGGAGTAATCCGGGTAGGGGACGCCGGCCGCCGTTGCATAGCCGTACCACGCGAGCGAACACCGGTGCATCGTGCCCAGATTGTTCCAACCCGTGGCATCGGTCAGGACAATCTTGGTGTCGCCCGTCTTCAGATTGGCCGCAAGCGTCGTGTCGGTGGAACCCGGATATTTTGCGACGTGATAAGTGGAAATACCGTTCCCATCGACGTCGAAGCAGGCGATGCCAAGATAATGGCGCGCCTGCTCGGCACTCGGACCGCTGGCAACGGCGTCCACCGAAAGCGTGTAGGATTCGTTGGCGTTCACGGAAACCATCTTGTCACCAAAATACTGCTTCATGCCGGTTTGAATGAATCCCGTTTCGCCATCAAATGTCGCCACGTGAATTTTCCGGGCAGGCGCTTGGGCAGCCGGCGGCAATCCTTTGTCGGCCGGGGGTATCATCTCAGCCCGGGTCGGCTCGGGGCGCGGCGGCTCAAATGGTTTGTCAACGATGGGCTGCGATTTCGGTGCGACGGGTTTTTTCTCGCAGCCGGTCGCCATCATCAGGCTGCCAACGATGAGGACGAGACGAATCAAATGTGAGGGTGACTGCATATCGATTTATTTCAGAATGGTCCCGGTAATCGTTCGCGGATCATAGCCTGTTTTCCAAATGCGTGTAGATGAATATTCCGGCCTGGATTCATGATCCCGAATCGCAACCCTTGTGTATTGGGTTGCGCCTCGATTCGGAAAGGGGAGCACAGGCCGCCGGCCTGTCCCGCCGGGCGGCTCGCCCGGTGGTATTCGCGCCGACTGCATTCTTCCACCCGCGAAGTTCGAAAGACCCCAAAAGCGACTTGATGACAATCCACAGTTTTTACTGGCACTGGCGCCCCTTTGCTGACGAGGATTCACCCCTCATGAAAAAACGTGCTTTCGTTACCGTCTTGCTCCCGTTGCTGTTTGTGCTGGTTGCCATTGAAGCGCCGCCTGCCACCGCCGGGGAATTCAAAACCACGATCTTCGAAGACGATTTCTCGGGAGCGACGCTAAAAAAGGAATGGGGAAGCTGGAAGAGTGAATCTATCGTGCAGGACGGAGTGCTGGTCGGCATCACGCCGAAAGGCTCCGACCACCCTTCGGTGAACACGATCAAGCTCGCGCCGCTGGCGGATCTGGAAGTGGCGGTTTCGTTCCAATTCCACGGCTCCCCCGGCTTCTCGGTCATGTTCCGGGATTCGGATTACAAGGGATCCCACGCCGGTCACATTTGCCACGTGGCCGTCAGTCCGAATGCGGTGACTCTCTACGACGGGAAGATGGGCCTCTTCCGCCAGGACATTCGGGAAAAACGAAAGGCTGGAAAGAAACTCGACGCAGCCACTCAATCGGAACTCAAAAAGAAAACCTCCCGTAACCCGGTCAAGCTCGATCCGAAGGCCTGGCACGACCTGGTCATCCGGATTGAAGGCGATGTCCTCGCGGTCTCGATCGACGGTGCGAAAGTGGGGCGACTCCAATCCGAAGGCATCGCGCACCCGATCAAGTCCAACATGAACATCACCACCGTGAATCGCGAGGTCCACTACGACCGTTTTGCGATTCGGACTCATTAGGAAACATCCGGCTGGATGTGAGGAATCCACCTTTACGTTGAATTCGTGGTAAGCTTTCATCCGCCCTGAAGTGCTTTCCGTCTGCTGAGGAAGTGCGACCCGTCAGGCTGAGGTAACCACGGATGACCGCAAATATGCGCGGATTCACCCAGCGCGGCGGAGCCGCATCCACTCCCTCTCCTCCATCGGTATGGAGGAAAGGGCTGGGGAGAGGAGGTTTCCTTGTATCAAATCCCTCTCCTCGTTCCTCTCCCCGCTCCTGCGTCGCGGGGAGAGATTTCGCCGAAAAGGGACTTCGCGCTTTGAACCCCTGAACCGTAGCAGCCGACGTGAGAAGGCTCTGATTTCTTTTGCCCAATGTTGTATGAGCCTCCTTACGTCGGCTGCTACCAGGTTCAGGGAAAGGATGCCAGTGCAACTCTCAAACCTTGTCGGTGCGGCAAAGTTACGCGTGATTGTAGTACGGATGGATTGGCTGAATAGCTAACGGCCGAACGGGGGGAGGACTTTGAGTGACATTCAGGCAGCACCAAGTCGTGTTCGATTCGGTGCTGGTTATTGAATTATCGGACCGACCCGTTTTCTCACAGGGCCGTTTCTGCGAGATTGGATGGCGATTCAACCGGCCGATTGACAGACTTTTCTGTGCCTGATTCAATGACTTCCAGCTACCAAAGGAAAAACCATGAATTATTTGGATTGGGTGATAGGGAGAACTGCGGGCCACCTTGCGGGCAATCGAGCCTACTACGAAGCGAAGAAGCAGCAGTCAGGTTCCGAGCCTGCCCCCTCTGAACAGCAGCATCTTGCCCGGCAGATGGCTGAAGAGTTCACGGACTATCAACAGGCGGGAGGAAAAGAAGATATTGAATCATGGGTAAAAAACCGTCTGCAAGCTGAAGTGGCTGCCCTAGAAGCTACGGAAAATCGGATGAGAACTGATTTGGCGGAACTGACGGCATCGGATGAGCAGATGAACCGAGACGTTGCAAGGAAATTGGCGAGAGAGCATTGTGGCCCGGACGACCCCGAATTTGAAGAAGCATGCCTTGCGCAAATTAAGCTAGTGGACCGGATGCTTGATTACTATGAATCTTTGAAAGAATTTGAGACCGAAGAAGGTGCTAGATTTGTTGAAGTGGACTATTTCGCGGGCTTATTTTCAAACAGTGAAGTGCTAATGAATCATGTGTTTCGTGTTGATATTAGGGAGCAGCACGTAAATCACTATGTGGAATGGGCGAAAAAGAACGATGAAAGAGCTTTTGCACTCTTTAAAAGATTGTTTCCCAATCCAAATGCACTGGCTCATAACCCGAATGACCTTGCTGCCTGCGTGATAAACTGGCTTAACACTGCGACCGAAGGTCACACAATTCGTATGGCGAGTTACATGCATATGAAGCCCGGTCATCCAGAGCCGATTCGAAAAGACGAATATTCGCTCGAACTCGATTGGGACCGTTACAAGGTCGAAAGAAAGACGACGGCCTGCCCTGATTGTGGCGGTGTGGTGAGTCTCAAGGCTGCAAGCTGTCCGCACTGTGGGAATCCTGATTTATCGGAAAAGTAAACTATCGCCCCAATTCCTTCAGTCTGGCAATCGCTGTCGGGTGTCCCAACTCAGCCGCCTTTTTGTAGTAGGGGATTGCGGCTTCCAGATTCTTCGGTGTGATGGTCCCCCCAAGTCCGCCAGTGTCGAGTATGCGTCCGTATCGGTAAAGCCCCGTCGCGCTCCCAGCCGCTGCTGATTTCTTATACCATTCGACTCCTGCCGGGCAATCAACCTGCCCAGTTCCGTCCCCACTGCTCAACAGACTTGCAACCCACGCCATTGAGTCAGCGTGGCCCATGTTTGCTGCCTGCAAAAAGTAAGAATACGCTGTGCGGTAATTACGGGGAAATCCGGGAGCGGGCGTGTCCTTGAAGTAGGGATAGTAGTATTTGTATCCATCCGCGTGTCCTAGTCCCAGTTTGTAGATGGCATGGGCTTCCGGGCTTGGAATTGAGGGAGTCGTTACGACTGTCGTTTCACCCGGAGGCGCTTCGGGATTAATGAAGATTGCCGGCTTTTGCGGTTGGGTTTTAAGGTATTGTTTGGCGAATATCTTGGCTTTGATTTCTGCCACCCGCACTTGGCCAGAGGTAAGAGTTTTTGAGTATTCCTGTTTTTGGTTTTCGAAAAGTTCGGGTTCGACCGTGGCGGCAAGACTGAACCATTGCATTGCCTCGATTTTATTCTCTGAAACGCCTGTCCCTTGACTGTAGATGTCTGCCAGCGTAGCGAAGCCCAAAACGGAACCGTGACGAGCGGCGGATTTGAGCCAACCCAAACCTGCCCCGAGATTCCGAGTGACCCCACCCGAGCCAGTCAGGTAAATCATTCCAAGCCTCACTTCCGCGCGCGGTTCACCTTCCTTGGCGTGCTTGATGATTATTTCCAGTGCTTTCTCTCGGTCCGCGCCTGTGATTTTGTCGTCGAACGCAAGGTCTGCAAAAACGAACTCTGCGAACCCGCCACCTGCGGCCAACTCTATCAGGCGTTTACTTGCAGCTTCCTTCAAAGCAGACGGGTTTGGTGAAAGCCCTTCCGTATCAACCTTGGAAAGCAGTCCAATGAATTCGAAAGAAAATTGTGACATCGGTTTCTTATCTGGCGTTTTAACAACTCCTTCAATCAAATCGGCATAGACTTGCGCGGCCAACGAGGACCGTTTTACAAGCCCGGCAGACCCAGTTTCAAAACCGCGCGCCAGTAGGAATTGCAAGTAAGGGTCAAGCTGCGGAGTTCGTGGGAAGAGTTTCAAGATACTTTCTTCACTTTCTCCGAAGTTTCGTTGCTTGAACTTGTAAAGCCATTGCCAAAAGAGGGCGTTCGCGTCGGCCTTTTCTGCCATTGATTTCAATTCGTCCGCCTTCGCTTCTGATAACTCAAAATCCGCGCGGATTTCGATTGGAGTAGCGGCCTGGGCATTGTTCGCCGCAACAACCAAGCAAACCGTCGCAATGGTGGTAGCGAAGACCAAGCAAGCCGTCGAGATTACATTTCCAAATTCAGACAGTCTTTTCATGAATTACCTCCTTCAGAGTTGAGTTTCCGCAGAGGACAGTCCTTGCCTGAATGAATGGCAAGTCTTTTTTTAGATACGTGAAAGGGTTAAAGCTCACTGTCAGTTGCCCTCTGAAGAGTTCAATGGTCGTCTGTAACGGCTCAAATGAGCCGGCCCCCGAAAATCGGGCCATGAGTTAAGCTATGATAGTGGCGGTTGGGTGCGGGCAGTAGACCGAACCGAACCAGCACAAAATGAAAGCCAAACGAAAAAGACACGATCCCCCGTTCAAAGCCCGCGCGGGCCTGGAGGCGTTCAAGGGCGGCAAAACCATTCAACAAATCGCCAAGGAATACGAAGTCCACCCGACTCAGGTCTCCGACTGGAAAAAGACCATGAGTGAGGGCGTCTCGAGCCTCTTTGGTCCGGGCCGGGCCAAGTCGAGCGATGAGCAGTTTGAGCGCGAGCGCAAGGACCTTCACTCCAAGATCGGGCAACTGGCCGTGGAAGTAGATTTTTTGCGGGGAAAATCAAAACAGCTCGGTCTGTAAGGGATCGCATCGCGCTGGCAGACAAAAGTCATCCCAATCTGAGTATGAGAAAACAATGTGAACTGCTCGGTGTCGCCCGTGCCTCGATCGACTACGAACCCGTCGCCGAGAGCGAGGAGGATCAGCGGATCAAGCGGCGGCTGGACGAGATCTACCTGATCGATCCGTGCCTGGGAAGCCGCATCAGACGTGGCAAGACTTGGAGCGACACTTGGGGAGCGCCAGCCGTATTCGATTCAGTGCTGGTTATTGAATTATCGGACCCCTTTTCGACCCATTTTCCATTTTCGCCCCAGCGGATGGGGGAAGAATGCAAGAAGGCAAAGACGGCGGCAAAGCCGCATTGACCCAAAACTAAAACACTGATAGAACGATCAAAATCAAAACGAGAGTATCCGGCGTCCAACAAACTCAGTGCACTTCTGGAATTTCTCTGAGTTCCGGCTGAGATTGTTTAAAAAGAGAATCCGACAAATAAAACGATGGCAACGGAGCCTCATTACTCTTGGAAAATCGCCGTTTTGGTAGCCGGTGCGCTGCTAGCGACACTGTTGGCTCTTGGATGGGGAATTGCTCCAAGTAAAGAGGATGTCTGCTTCACCTACGCAATTCTAGTTTTGTGCATGGCAATCGGCTGGACGATTGGCATGATGTTATCGCCGGACTCTAAATATGAAAAACGGAAGTTTCTGAGTCTATGGAAAGGGGTCTCTCTTTTTGCGTCGGGATATTTCGTTTCGAAAATCGATCCGTTGGTTGAGTCCCTGCTGAGCCCTGAAGTCATATTGGGCTCAGGCGACCATCTTCTAGCTTTTAGACTTATTGCAGGGCTCGCCACCGTCATTCTTTCCTCGCTACTTACGTACCTTCTCAGAGTATATGCGTTTACCATTGGCGAAGATTAAGCGAAAAAGTTGTCACTTTTGACCATCTAGCTGATTCGTCCCGCATCAATCCAACGTCACTTGACGCGCTGGCCCAGCACGTCCACCGGCTCGATGACTGACACCTTCACGCCTTCGCATAGTTTCAGGAGATCGGGCAGATCGTAGTAGCGCAGTGCGCCGTGAACGGAGTTGACGAACTGGTTCGTTGTTTCCGGCGACTTCACCACCTCGACCCAGGACGGAATCATCCGGTGCAATTCGAGTGACGCGAATAGTTGCGGTTCCAGTGCCGCCGCGTGCAGGCACGGAATTGCGGCCTCTCCGATGGCAACGACCCGAACGCCCGGTGAAATGGGATTTTTGCTCTCGATTAAAATCGATTTCACGAGCATCAACACCTCCGCGGCACGCCGGCCAACCACCGGTTTGCCCAGGAGATAAGCGGTCGCGACCTCGTGATAGTCAGGGCCGAACATGCCGACCGTCCACGAAATGCGTCGGTTGTCATTCCGCTCGGTTTCGCCAATGCCGGACAGGTCAACGGCCACCACGATTGTTCCCTGCTGAACCAGTTTTTCGATGGGGCCACCCGTGCTGGCATCCTCATGCTTGCCCTCGCCGTGAAGATAAAGCACGGGTTCCCCGACGACCTTGTCGGGAACGAATCGCAGTGCGGGTAATGGGAAACCTCCCTTCGTCTGATAAACAAGCCGTTCGATTCGGTAGCCCAACCTGGTAATCGGTCCGGTACGAGGGAAGCTGCTCGAGGTAAGGCGGGGAAGCTGTTTGAGCGTCGGAACCACCGCGAGCTCACGTACTTTGTGACGGATATCAATATCGCCAGCCGTCGCTTGAAACTGAACGCGCTGCACGGCGAGTCGTTGCTGCCATTGGGCATTGAGATCAAAGACCGACCGTTCACCGGGCATCAACATGACCTGTCCCTGCGGCGAACATTGGACTTCCTCATTAGTGTACACCGGCATGTCCGGCGGTTCGGTGATGGCGTCGTCAATGTTCAGCAGCCAGCGCCGCATCCACCGGGTTGAAGCAACCCGCAATTCCATCGGGAAACCATGCGGCACATCTGGTTCGGCGATTTCCACGCGCTCGGAGAATCCCATGCGCGAATAAAAACGTTTCGCGTCACGAAAGACATCCCACGTGCCGACGACGTCAAATGTCCGGTCCTGCGTGCCGGCCAGAATCAACGTGGGCCTGGGCGCGCGCATGATGACGTATTCCGCCTCATCCATGCCGTAACCAAGCTGGCCAAAGATGGTCTGCTCGCCGTCCTGCGGTCCGGAGGAATCAAGGAGGTGCTTGAAGCTCGTCAGGTAACAGCCCGGCGCGGCGCACACCACGCGATCATCGAGCGCCATGATGTAGCTGGTCAACGTGCCACCGCCCGAAATGCCCGTGCAGCCGATGCGCTTGGCGTCGATGTCCGGCCGGCTGACGAGATAATCAATGCCCCGCATGCCATCCCAGATTCGATAGCGCGCGGTATTTCCACCCAGCAGACTCGTGCTCACGTTCATCAACGTGTGTTCCGTCGTGCATAACAACTGCACGCGCGGATGCGGTGGTTGGTAGCGGGGGTAGCCGCGAAAGTGCTTTTGAGGCGTGTCGGCCAGCACCTGGTAGCGTTCCCCCTGTCCCACCGGGTCGTAACACATTGCCGCGATGCCGTTTTTCGCCAGCAACATGCAGATGCGCTGGTAGTGACCGGCCGCCTTGCCATTGTGGCTGTGACCGCACGGAACGAGCACGCCCGGATACGGCGGCCTGGTTTCCGGCAGATACACGAGAGCGGTGACGTGATGATTGGGCTGGCTTTCAAAAATCACCTTCTCAACGCGAAACCCGTCGCCTTTGAGGTGTCCCACGACCCGGGCGTTCAGTGGCGTGCGTTCTGGAAAGCCGCCGATCTGCTGCGTGAAGAATTCGCGCATCCGTTTCTGGTAGGCGAGGCAATCCTCGACGGTCTTGACCATCTCGTACGTCTCACGCCGGCGATCATAGGCGTCCTGACATTGCTGCTTCAGAATGTTCGACACCAACTGATTTGGCGGATCGATACCTTTGTTTTCTGGGAAGACATTGAGGTTCTCGGCGGCGGAAGCCGTGGCACAGACCGTGATTGTGGCAAGGCTGAATGTGAGGAACGATTTCATAACGGGATAGATTGCACGGGTCGCTGTGTGTCCCATGAACCGGAACGCCCCCTCACCCGCCCTTCCGCCTCCGCGCTGCTTCGGCGCGACAAGCCGGGCACCCTCTCCCCCACCGGGGGAGAGGGATGGGGGTGAGGGGGCGCTCAGGTTCATGGGTAGGGGCTTCTTTCTCTGACGTTCAGATGCCGAAGATAATCAGCGAACCTGCAACGCGTCCACAACGGCAATTTTTTACGGTCTGCACGGATGATTCACTGCTTCGGGGAGCTCGGGCGTCTCGCCGCAAATTTCGGGGGAGCGAGGCATTCGGTAAGGAACGACACCGCGTGGCAGAGAGAAGCGTTGGGCCGGTCGGCGGGACGCCGCCCGGTGCATGCGAGACGCATGCGCTCCCCTGTCGAGTGTGAAATATCCGGCCTACAAGGTGTAGGCCCGGTGACCTCACCGGGCATGAGGCCGCGCACCGGGTTCATGGTTTTTGTTTGCGAAACTCACGCTATCTGTCACCGCCGATTTTGAACCCCCTCTCTTCCACGGCCCGCGAAAAGCCGCGATTTGCGCCCCTGAAGCGTCGCAGAACGATCGGAGCGCCGGCATGTTGCCGGCTTATGCATATTCGCCAACCGACTGCGTTCGTTTCCAAGCGGACCCGTTCTGCTGGCGGTGTACGTTTTAAGCCGGCTGCAAGCCGGCGTTCCGCATCCGATTCATGGAGAGGAGGATTCTGACGGGAGACAGGGCAGGGGAATCGGTTGTTGGGAATGCGAGCGTCAGCCTGAAGGGCCGAGCGGTTTCGAGCCGCTCCACCTCTAGCATTGCCGGGGTTCCTGATTCAACTGAGCATGAGGCGACCGTTCGGTCAGGCTTGAATCGGAAATAGACTGGCGCATCCGCGATCGATTGGGAGAATCGCTGCCGATGACTTTCGAGTTAGCCATTTTGCCTTCTGGACACCTCGCGATTGCGGATCTCGCGGCCGACGGCGCGGGTTCGGGATCGTTGACGGCGTCCGGCGAGAAGCGCCTGCGTGAGGCTTTCGCGCATGGATCAGCACCCGGCTTGTTCGCGCTGGCGACCCTCAAGACGGATTCGCCCCTGTCGCCGGCTTTCACGTACTGGCGTGAATTTGCCGGGAAATATCTTTCCGCACTTTGCCATGTGCCCGTGTCTGCGGAAGGTGGCACTGCGTCGCTTCCGGAACCGTCGCCCGCGGAACGGGCGACGCTGCTCCTCAGCCTGCCGCCGATGCGCGGCGCGGAGTATGTGGATGACGCCGCACTGGTCGCCGTCTGGCGGGAGCTGGACGTCTGGGTGCGAAGCGAAGTTGATGGGCATGAGGGTGGTCTGCCCGGTTTCCTCACCGCGCGCGCGCCGCTGTGGCATCGGCTCGGGCGGGTGTGTTTTCATCTGGCGGAGAACCGGCGCGACCCGGAGCGTCCCTTTGCCTTCATGGCCACGTATTCGCCCCGTCTCACCGGAGACGGAACCCGGGTGCAGTATCAGCCCTTGAGCCAGGCTCTGAAGGAGTATGCGGGCGCGAGAAACAAGACGGCACTTGTGCGGCTGTTGTCGCCCGTGCATCTGGCGTCCGGAGAGAGCAAGCTGGTCGCTGAACTGGTGGAATCGGGCAACCTCTACCAACCGCTTGCGTGGCGTCCAGCGCAGGCCTATCGCTTTCTCAGAGACGCGGAACGGATCGAGGCGTGCGGGGTGCTGGTGCGACTGCCGGACTGGTGGCGCAAACGCCCGCGCCCCCGGGTTGGCGTTCGGGTCGGAGATAAGGCCGGTGGACGTTTTGGCGCGGACGCGATGCTGGACTTCGAGGTGTCCGTGTCACTGGGCGAGGAGCAATTGACCGAGACTGAGTTGCGCCAGCTGCTGGACGGCGACGAAGGGCTGGTGTTGTTGAAAGGCCAGTGGGTCGAGGTGGACAAGGAACGACTTTCCCAGGCGCTCAGTCATTGGAAGGAATTGGAACGCGAAAACCCGGACGGGTTTTCCTTCATCGAAGGGATGCGCCTGCTGGCGGGCGCCCCGGTGGATTTGGGAGCCGAGGATGTCGCCGGGGAAACCGAACGCGAGTGGTCCTTCGTGGACGCGGGCAAGTGGTTGGGCACGGTGCTTGAAAATCTTCGGTCACCGGAGCGTTTGCGCGAGGCCGGCAATGGGACGGGATTGCGGGCAACCTTGCGTCCGTATCAGGCCGTCGGCGCGAACTGGCTGACGTTCATGAGCGGTCTCGGACTCGGGGCTTGTCTGGCGGATGACATGGGCCTCGGGAAAACCGTTCAGGTCATCGCGCATCTGCTCGAACGTAAACACGGGCACCCGGGCCATTTGTCATTGCTCGTGCTGCCAACGTCGCTGCTGGCGAATTGGAAGGCTGAGTTGGAACGCTTCGCTCCCGACCTGCGCGCGCGTTTCGTACATTCGTCGGAAATGGACCGCGACGCTCTGACCCGTCTCGCGGCCAACCCCGAAAGGGCGCTTGCGAATACCGATGTCGTGTTCACGTCTTACGGCATGTTGAAGCGACAGAACTGGTTGACCGAAATCGAGTGGGACTGCGTCGTGCTGGATGAGGCCCAGGCGATCAAGAATCCCGGAGCGCACCAGACGCGGGCGGTCAAGAAGCTGCCGGCGAAAACGCGCATCGCCCTCACCGGTACGCCGGTGGAAAACCGCCTGTCCGACCTCTGGTCACTGTTCGATTTTCTTAATCCCGGACTGCTTGGATCGGTCACCGCCTTCAAACGGTTCGTCAAACAGCTCGAAGCCCGTGAGCATGAACGCTACGCACCGTTGCGCGCGCTGGTGCAGCCCTACATCCTGCGCCGCTTGAAGACCGACCGCCGCATCATTTCCGACCTGCCGGACAAGACCGAAATGCGGGCGCACTGCACGCTCAGCCGCCGTCAGGCCGGCCTCTATCAAAAGCTCGTCGAGGACCTGTCCGAATCTCTGGAAACGGTGGACGGCATCCAGCGCCGGGGGCTGGTGCTGGCCTACCTCATGCGCTTCAAGCAGGTCTGCAATCATCCCGGACACCTGCTCGGCGACGGCGGATTTGAAGCGGCTGACAGCGGCAAGTTCCTGCGGTTGCGCGAACTGTGCGAGGAAATCGCGTCGCGCCAGGAGAAGGTGCTGGTGTTCACCCAGTTTCGCGAAATGACCGACCCATTGGCCCGTTTCCTGGCTGGAATCTTCGGTGCGACCGGGCTTGTGCTGCACGGCGGCACCGCCGTCAAGGCGCGTCGGCGAATGGTGGAGGAATTTCAAAAGGAGGGCGGGCCCTCATTCTTCGTGCTGTCCCTCAAGGCCGGTGGCGTGGGCCTGAATCTGACCGCTGCTTCGCATGTAATCCATTTCGACCGCTGGTGGAATCCCGCCGTCGAGAATCAGGCCACCGACCGCGCGTTTCGCATTGGCCAGAAGCGTAATGTGCTGGTGCATAAATTCATCAGCCGCGGCACTGTTGAGGAAAAGATTGACGCGTTGATCGAATCCAAGAAGCAGCTCTCCGACGATCTGCTGCCCGGCGGCGGGGAACAACTTTTGACCGAAATGTCCGATGCGGAGTTGATCAATCTCGTCTCTTTGGATATTGACCGCGCCAGCGAATAGAGCAAAACCGATAACAGATTATGTCACGATACGGAATGTGGAAGCCCTATGTGCCTGTCGCCAAACGGCGCCAACAGGCCGCGCAAAAGATGGCCAAACTGCAGGCCCGCGGAGTTGCCGTGCAGCCCGTCTCCATCAGCGGCCGAACCATAGCCCGAAGCTTCTGGGGCAAGGCCTGGTGCGAACATCTGGAGTCCTTCAGCGATTACGCCAATCGCCTGCCCCGCGGCCGCACCTATGTGCGCAACGGTTCGGTGTGCCATCTCGGCGTGACCGAAGGCGCCGTCGAAGCCAAAGTCAGCGGTTCCAGCCTCTACAACGTCAAGGTCACCATCAAGACGCTGCCAACCACGAAATGGGGCCGGGTAAAAAAGAGCTGCGCCGGCCGCATCGGCTCGCTGCTCGGCCTGCTCAAGGGCGACCTTTCCGATGACGTCATGGCTGTCGTGACCGATCGCGCCGACGGTTTGTTTCCCAATCCGAACGAAATCAAGATGGCCTGCGATTGTCCCGACTGGGCGGGTATGTGCAAACACATCGCGGCCGTGCTTTACGGCGTTGGAGCCCGCCTCGACGAACATCCTGAACTGCTCTTTCTTCTCCGCGGTGTCAACCACGAGGATCTGATCGATGTCGGAGCCGATGCCGTCCTGAGTGGTGTTGCCACCGGAGAGAGAGCGGAACAACTCGCGGCTGGTGATCTCTCCGAAATCTTTGGGATTGATCTCGACCCCACCGCCGCGCCGACTACGAAACCCGTGCCGGTCGCGCGAAAAAAGAAAACTGCCCGTGCTGGTGCAAGGAAAAAGACAACTGGAAAAGTGAAGCCCAACGCCACGGTAAAACGGAAGGCGGATTCCACTGCGCAAAAGAAAACCAAACCAGCTTCCCGGAAGAAGTAAAAAGCCGGATGAACGGCAATGAGAACGTCGATACAGGTGCCATTCAGCTCGAACTCCGAAATAGAAAGGGGAGCGCGCCCGCCTCGGGCGCTGTTTTCCGCGCCCTCGCGGAAAACCCGGTCGCACTGAAATGATTCGAGCGTTTGTGACCGTCGCGCGCACAAGACGCTGGCCGCGAGGCGCGGCCAGCCACACCCGAGGTGGGCGTGCTCCCCAGCTTCGGGGTTCGGGTTCAGTTTTTCTGATCAGTGATTTGGATTAACGGCTGGGCGCCAATCGTGCCGCGGAGGGAGTCCACATAGTCAGGGGATGCCACTTTTTTGCGCGTTTGATCGGCCAGCTTGCGGCGTTTCTGAAGGTTCAGTTTTGCGGCAGTCTTGTCATTGGCGTGGCGACCGAGAAATGAATCCAGATAGTCCACGTGAGATTCCCACAACCGCACATCGACGGCCTGTTTCGCCTTCAATCTTTCCTCATACCATGGGCTGGCGAGCAGGTTTTCGCGCGTGAAGAGGGAACGGATTTCAGGGCTATCGAGGTGCTTTTCCTCGTAGCTGCCTTTGGCCATGATGTGGAGCAGCGCCTTCAACGGTGGACAGGCCATCTCGATGCTGCCGTCTTGGAAGTAATGCTCGGCCACCCATTGATGCGTTGTGACGATGTTGTCCATCGCGTCGGCAAACACGTCCATGTCCTGCAACTCGGGCTTGAACATCTCCTCGGTGAAGACCGCGTGCGGATAGTTGAAGACGCGGGCAAAAAAGATGCGGACGAAACGATAGGTGATGCGGTAACCGAGCCGGCTGGCCAGCACCTTCTTGCCGTTGTGGTCGAAGTCTTCGAGCTTTTCCAGGCAACCGTTCTCAATCAGCGACCGGTGTTCTCGTTCCTCCGGAAACATTTTGCACCAGACCTCCGGAATCAGGAGGCTGACATCGTGATCCACCCGGCACTTCGGCCCGATGTAACCGGCCGAACCGAGGAACGCGCCCTCGCCCGTGAGCAGATAAGCAACGAGTGCGTTGTTCAGATCGTAAATCGGTGGCAGGGCGTTGAAGGGCGACTTGGTGAGCGCCCCTTCAGAACCGGCGCCGGTGGTGGATGGAGACTTGCCGGTGATACTACAGATGTATTCCATGAACAACTCCGGCAGTTCCATGAAATGAATCGGGTTGTAAACCGACAACGCGCGCACGTTGTGTTCCGGCTCGGGTGGATTGTTCCGGCGACCGGGCAGGACGGATCCAACGGGGTTGTGGACGGGCTTGTCCAGCGGCAGACGGCGATGCAGCCGCGTTGCCATTTCATTCAGATAAAAGTCGTGCGGATTGACGAGGTCCTGACGATTCTGCAGGTAGCGGGGATTCTTCGAGTGCTGGCCGTCAATGCGTCGCGGTTCGGAGTTGCAAATCAAATACGGCGGTCGATCCTTGCTGTTGGCCGCATCCAGAATGACGTTGCGCATTGGATCAGTGAACTTCCCAAACTCCACAAAGTCGTCCGTCAATTCCCGCACCTCGTCGCGCGTGAGTGGCTGGTAATTGGAGTAGAAATTTCCCGGCCGCGAAAAGTCCAGTTCCGTCTGCTTGTCGTAACCAGGATGAATGGCGTCATCCGGCCGTTGGAAGAGTCGGAATTCGCAATTGGTGACAAACTTGACGGACGGCTCGGATACCCACGTCGGCGGATATTCGATCCCGCCGGTCGGCACGACCACGGACGCTGAGATGTCGTCTTCGAGTTGCAGTTTGGCGGCCGGATGAAAGTCCTTGCGCAGGCTGAAGACGCGCCAGGATCCGTCCACCTCGAACCCGACGCGAAGATAGCTGGAGACGAGCTTGCGATTATCGAGCTTCAACTCGTTGCCCGCGACGCCGTTGATGACATCCACGCTGAAGTGCGTCCGCCATTCGTCGTCCCATTCGTCCACGTAGAATCGTTTGACGACATAGACGAGTTCCTTGATGTGCTGCGGAATCGTCTCGAGCCATTGGTTGTAGGTATCCGAAAAATCGCGTGCGGACGGGGTGAGCATCTTGATGGCCGATCCAAGCGAGCGGTCGTGGTTCAGAACCGGGCGTTGATCGGAACCGTGTTTTGATTCGTCGCGAAATCGATTGGAGTAATCGTGATTGATCAGCTTTTCAACCTCCTGGAAATCCTTCTCGAAATCGGCGACAAAGACCGGACCCTGGATAATCGCGTCGGAGATGGGTTTGGAGATCTCGGATTTGCCACCGCCGGAAACGGTGCAGGGTTTGTGGCAGAACAATCCCTCGGCAACGGTCCCGACGAGGCGCCAGGCGCGGCCGCCGGGCGGCTTCTCGATGCGCACCTTGTAACCGCTGGGCCTGACGTAGGTTTTGTCCGCGAGCAGTTTGAGAGTCTGCGTGCCGGCTTCGTTCGTCCACTGGACGGTTTTCTTGTGAAGATCGAATTCTACATTTTCCGGCACGTAGAGGATGTCGGGAAACTGTTTGTCCACTCCGTAACCCTCGGGCTGAAAGTCAATGGCTTCGCCGTAGAGTTCCCGGACCTCCTTGAAGGTGTGCCCCATTGGCTTGACGTGGTAGTGGCCGCTGAATTCTTCGCCGAGGTCATAACTTGAATACGCGATGGTTCCCCCGGCGTGCTCCTCCTCAACCAGTCCATAGAGATTGGCTGAAAAGCTGATCTGGGTCTTCACCTCCTTCTTGCAATAGCCGAAGTAGTTGTCAGCAATCATGGTCACGATCACACCATGGTGGTCACGGGCCGTCAGCTTGAAGGCTTGTCCATTGTTGTAGAGTTCATCCGCGGCCTTCCAGCACATGCCGTCCTGCCGTTGGCGTTCCGTCGCCTCATCAAAATGCGGCAGTCCGACCTCCTTTTTCGTCACCCGCGTCAGATGCGGCGCGAGGACGACGCACCCACTGTGCCCGGTCCAATGCTCGACATCCAGTCCGGCATCATGCTCGGTCAGATAAGGATCGCCGGCGTTGCCGAAGATGCTTTCCACAAAGTCGAGATTGCACACGAGATTGCCCGGCGCGAAGAAGCGAACCTCGAGCGATTTCTGCGAGATGAATCCCGGCACTTCCGGGCAGACGGTCGGTCGCAACAGGAGTGACACCCAGCACTTCGCCTTCTCCTCCTGCGAATCAGTGAACGGCAGATGCAACAGTTCATCTGGCGGATTGAAGGCCTTCTCCAGCATCATGGCGAAGGTCCCGATGGGAACGGAAAGCTTGTCGGCAGGAATCGGCAATCCGCCTTCCGCGACGTGAAAGACCCCCTTCGTGGTGCGTCGGTCCTTGGCCGGATTATGGAGGATGCCCTTACGGACCCGATAGGAACTGACGATTTCCGAAACGAACTCGTCCCTGTCCGGCGGCAGTGAAAGCGCGCGCGCGACGCCGTGGCGATCCAGCACGAAGGATTGCGTCGGCAGCTTGACGTGCTTGGGGGAACCATCGAGGTACTGGTTGAGCCAATCTTGAATGCGGCGATCGGCGGGGCAGAGATACGAAGCGAGCAACCGATCGGTCTCGCGATGGCGGGCCAGCAGCGAGGCGGCCAAATCCTGAAATTCCTCACCCGCGCCGCCCGCGACGGTCGGACATCCGAGCGTGGCGAGCTTCAGATTGATGTAGGTAATTGTCCGCGTATCCGTCAGCGGCGATTCCTTCGCATTTAACCCGAGTGCTCTGTCAATGGCTTCGTTTGTCATTTATCGAGAAGGACTTTAGTCAGCCGACGCGAAGCCGCAAAATGAAATTGGTGGAAATCTTTTCATGCAAACGGTGAATCGAACGAAAACCGCCGTGGTTGCACCTGTTCGGACCCGTTGGCCGTGCCAGCGGCGCTCCCCAAGAGGAAGTGATCGGATTCGCTCGTTGCCTAACGTCCCTGCGACACCGCGTTGACAGTGATGCGATTCTGCTGATTGACGATCGCTTGTCCCTGGATGCGCACTTGAGGTGGTTGTGCCTGAAAGATGATTTGCCGACTGGCACCGACGGTGGTTTTGGCCCCGCTCTGACCTGATGCAACGGGTGCATAGAAGGCATCGAAACTGACCGGCTGACGCAGCGTTCGATTGACTCCCGTAGCGTTGAATCGGAATCCCGTAGCGGGAAGCTGTTTGTTCCTGAGCTGAGTGACGATTTGTTGCCGCTGTTCGGGAGTGATGTCTTGTTGATCGCCCATGACGCTGCCGCGATAGATCGAACCGTCGTCATCCCGGATCTCAATCTTGTCACCGGAAATATGGAGTTTGAACGACGAGAGAACCTTGACGGATTTGGCCGAACTGAATTTCTGACTAAGGCTGGCCGTGTCGTTCAGGTTCAGGAACGACTGGCTGGTTGCCAGCGGCAACGAGTGGAGAGGAGGTAAACTCCGGGTTCGATTTTCTATCGAAGGAGTTGTCCGTGCCGTGCGTGACGGAACGTTGTCCGCCCGGGCCGTAGT
>CALBIE010000634.1 GCA_937893495.1 uncultured Verrucomicrobiales bacterium
GGACGTCATGTTCAAGTCCGCGTTGGCACCGCGCATCAGAGGCTCAGTGACCATGAAATGCCCTGCCGAAGTGGTGTGGCCCCAGCCGATGGTGCCAAGCCCAGGAATCAGTCCAAACCAATTGGTCGCCAGAATGAAAATGAAAATCGTGCTGAAGAACCAGAACGTCTTTTTGATCATGTGCTTGCCGACAATATCCTCGAAAAACCCATATAGACCCTCCACCAGCAGTTCGACGACGTTTTGGAGTCGATCGGGAATCAATTTTACATTTCGAGTCGCTGCCTGCGCGAAGAAGATGATCAGCCCGGCTACAATCCAGACCACCACCATGGAACTGGTCACCTGAAAAAAACCAATCTTGAGCAATACCGGTGCAGCCGGCGGTAAACCGTGATGTTCCTCTGCGGCGTGCTCCGCCCCGGCAGCCGCGGCTGTCACGTGCGCGTCATCGGGAACTGCGACCGGATCCGCCACCGCACTCTCCGCTCCGATCAACATCGACGGGATGGCCAAGAGGAGTGTCGCGGCAAGTATGGTTGTAAGAAATCGCATGGACTATTGACACCCTCGGAAACTTGAAACCCGGCGAAAAACAGCAAAACTGGACCGAAGGCGCGGGGAAAATGCTATATCGTGAAATTTTTCACAAGGGTTTTTTGAAAGATATTTCTGTCAAAACAAAAAACGATTCAACGCATGACGAAACCTTATGTGTCAGCTCGGAATCTCAGCCCTCCTAATCCCCTTCCCGCCCAGCAACTTAAGCCCAGAGGCTGAATTTTCCCGTTGCTGAGGCACTGGTAATCTTGAGGCACGATCGACATTTCAGGAATTCGTCTCATCGCTCCTGCTTGCCAGAACCGCCTTCCATGTGGAAGACTCCGCACACCATCGCATGCCTTCCGCAACGACATCGACGCGACCAAGCCAAAGTGCCGAAGATTACCTCGAGCGCATCCAGGAACTCATCGACGAGAAGGGTTACGCCCGAGTAGTGGATATCGCCAGTTCGCTCGACGTCAAACAGGCTTCCGTCACCAACATGGTCCAGAAACTGGCGGAAATGGGCTACATCGACTACGAGAAGTATCGCGGGCTGACGCTCACGGAAAAGGGCGGTGCCGTGGCCATTCGGATTCAGAAACGGCATGCCACGCTTAGCCGATTCTTCTCCCTCTTCGGGCTCGACGAACTGACCCAGTTGAAGGACATCGAGGGCATCGAACATCATCTCAGCCCGGAAACGGTCGAATGCCTTGCCGATCTGGCCGACTATTTCGAGACTCATCCGGCCGCGCTCAAGAAATTCCTCGACTCCCGAAAACGTCGGCAAAAGTGATCCCTGCCGCCAATGGCCGCCTCCTCCAACCGTCGGACGAAACTGGCTGAAGAGGTTGTCAACCGGACCATCGGTTCGCTGCCCGAGGAACTGAGAAAGTCAGCGCAAACCGTCCCGGTCACGTATTGTCGCTGGCCATCCGCTGAGCTGGTGATCGACGGAATCGCCGATGATACGTTGGGTTTGTTCGTCGGCTGTGAGTGGGTCGATCACACGGACGGCAACAACCCCAATCCACCGGCCATCCTGCTGTTTCTTGAAAACATCTGGGATGCAACGGAGCGAGACGAATCGGACTATCAGGAAGAAGTCCGCATCACGTACCTTCACGAACTCGGTCACTACCTCGGCCTTGATGAAGACGATCTTGAGGAACGTGGACTGGGGTAAACGCGAGAATCGGGAATGACTGCCTGACAATCGTTCCGCTGCTGCGACTCCAATCAAGGCTGCTGCGACTCGGGAGAGTCGCGCTCCGTTCGCTGGCGCGCGGCTCTCCAGAGCCGCTGCAACTTACATCGCACACCGGTCATTCGGATCTCATGACCGCACGCTGATTCCGAGTTGCTTGCCTTTCCCGGGCACTCCATGCCGGGACACTCTTGTTTTACGAATGCCTTTCACACTGCGCACGCTGCTGCGACTCGGGAGAGTCGCGCTCCGTTCGCTGGCGCGCGGCTCTCCAGAGCCGCTGCAACTTACATCGCACACCGGCCATACCGATCTCATGACCGCGCGCTGATTCCGAATTGCTTGCCTTTCCCGGGCACTCCATGCCGGGTCACCCTTGTTCTTCGATCGCCATTCGCACTTTGCAAGCTGCTGCGCCTCGTCCAGCGGCTGCGTTCAGCGTTCGGCGCCTGACGAAGAACTTCCGAATCTCCTCCGCCCACAGCACGAGGCTGGCGACCGCGCCGATGAGGAAGAAGTGGGCCATCGGGATGGGCACAGTATGGAAGATGCGATTCATCGGCTCGGTGTAGATGACGAGGAAGTGCAGCACGTTGCCCAGCACAAGCCCGCCGAGCAGCCAGTAGTTTTTGAAGATGCTGAAGTTCAGGGCTGACTTCAATTCGCTCCGGCAGTTGAGCACGTTGAACCACTGACAAACGGCCAACACGGTGAAGGTCTCACTGCGGACCAGCTCGAGCGGGACCCCGGTCGAGAGCCGCCAGACATAGTAGCCGAACGCGGATAGCGCCATGGCGGGCGTCATGAGCGCGACCCGCTTGAGCATCGTGCGGTTCAGTAACGGCTCGCCTTGCCCGATGGGCGCACGCTTCATCTCGTCGCCTTCGGGCGGTTCCATGATGAGGTTCACCGTCACCGTCCCTTCCGTGACGAGGTTGATCCACAGAATCTGCACAGCGGCCAGCGGCAGCGGGTAGCCGAGAAACAGCGCACTCAACAGCACGAGAACCTCCGCCATCGACGTGGCGAAGAGGTAGAGAATCACCTTCTTGAGATTGCGGTAAACGAGCCGGCCTTCCTCGACGGCGTTGACGATGGTCGCGAAGTTGTCGTCGGTGATGACAATCTTGGCCGCGCCCTTGGCGACCTCCGTGCCCGTGATGCCCATCGCCACGCCCACGTCGGCACTGGCCAGCGCGGGCGCGTCGTTCACGCCGTCGCCGGTCATGGCCACGACTTTCTGCTGCGATTGAAAGGCTTCGACGATGCGAAGCTTTTGCGCCGGATGCTCCCGGGCGAACACGGAGATGCGGTCGAGGTTCGCGCGCAAATCCTGTTCCGGCATCTGCTCGAGCTCGCGGCCGTCCACAGCCAGGTCTCCGTCGCGCGCGATGCCGAGCGTGCGGGCGATGGCGAGGCCGGTGATTTTGTGGTCGCCGGTGACCATGACTGGCCGGATGCCGGCGTCGCGGCACTCGGCCACGGCGGCTTTCACTTCGTCGCGCGGCGGGTCCATCTGCCCGACGAGTCCGAGGAACGTGGTCTTGTCTTTGAACTGAGTGAAGTCAGCGGCTTCGTCGATTTCGGTGGCGTCTGCCTCGGCGACCGCCAAGCAGCGCAACGCCCGGCTGGCGAGTTCGTTGGCTGCCGTGAGAGTTTGCTGACGCTGGCCGGCTTCCAATGGCCGCACTTCACCGCCGGAGCGGGCACGACCGCACAGCGCGAGCAGAATTTCGGGCGCGCCCTTGATGAAAACGCGGTTTGTTTTGTTCGTGTGCCCGTGCTGTGTGGCCATCATCTTCGTGGCGGAATCAAAGGGTATCTCCGCCCGACGCGGCCATTCCCGGCGGAGCACGTCGAGTTCGAGGCAGCCTTTGAGTGTGAGCGTGAGCAACGCGGCTTCGGTAGGATCGCCCAGCGGACGCCAGCGCGGGTCGGAGTCGTCAGGCGGCATGAGTTGGGCATCGTTGCAAAGGGCGACGGCTTCGAGCAGCGGGCGCAGGCCCGGATCGTCGTTGGCCGCGAGTTCGCGCCCGGCTTCGAGCAGCTTGCCTTCGGGTGAGTAGCCCGCGCCGGTGATTTCGATTTGCCGACCGCCCGGCAGCCACAGCGCCGTAACGGTCATTTCGTTCTTCGTCAGCGTGCCGGTCTTGTCGCTGCAGATCACACTGGTGGAGCCGAGCGTTTCGACGGCGGCCAGGCGGCGGACAATCGCGCCGCGTTTGGCCATGCGCTGCATCCCTACGGCCAGCGCAATCGTCATGGCCACCGGCAAACCTTCGGGCACCATCGAGACCATCTGGCTGATGGCGACCATGAGAATCTCCCCGAAGGGCAGACCGCGCAGCAGACCGAACGCCACGACGATGGTGAAGAGAACGATGGCCGCGACGACCAGATAACGGCCAAACTGGTGGATGCGCAGTTCCAGCGGTGTCTTGGGGTCTGCGGCGGCGGCGGTGAGTCTGGCAATCCTGCCCACTTCCGTGGCGAGGCCCGTCGCCACCACCACCGCCTTGCCGCGACCGGCGGCAATGTGCGTCCCGGAATAGACCATGTTGCGGCGGTCGGCCAACGACGTGTCCTCGGGCAGCGGCTCCAGGAGTTTGGCGACCGGCAGTGATTCACCGGTGAGCGCGGCTTCGGCGGCTTCGAGCGCGGCGGCTTCGAGCAGACGCGCGTCCGCGGCCACGGCATCCCCCGCCGAGAGGAGCACGAGGTCGCCGGGCACGAGGTCATGCGCTTCGATGATTTCATCCTGGCCGCCGCGCACCACGCGCACCTTGAGCGCGGACAAGCGACGCAGAGCTTCCATTGAGCGTTCGGCCCGGCCTTCCTGAAATGTTCCGATGACCGCGTTGACGATGACGACGATGAGGATGACAACCGCGTCGCCGCGATGGCCAATCGCGAACGCAACGACGGCCGCGACGAACAGGATGTAGATGAGCGGGCTGGCGAACTGGCGCAGAAGCACGCGCCAGAGCGGACGATGCTCGGCTTCGGGAAGCGTGTTCGGCCCGTGCTCGGCAAGGCGGCGGACCACTTCGTCGCGGGCGAGGCCCTGCGTTCCGTCACTGCGCACGCGACGGAAGATTTCCGGCGGGTCAAGCGCGTGCCACTGATTGAGCGGGACCGTTGTCTCGTTTTCCTTCGTCATGAAGTGAATCTATTCAAGCTGGCGGCGGGCTGGTTTCCGCGCCTTGCAGCGGTTGAATTAGAATCTTGTCGAGCCGGTGCCGGTCCACATCGGCGACCTCAAACCGGAAACCACCCCATTCGAAATGATCGCCTTCGCGCGGGATGCGTTGCATCTGGTGCAAGACGAAACCGCTCAGCGTCTCATACGCCTCCCGGTCTTCGCCGGGCATCTGTTTCACGACGAGCAGTTGCTTCAGTTCATCCAGTTCCAGCGTAGCATCAACCAGCCACGAGCCATCCTCACGCCGCACGATGCGCGCCTGCGCCGGCTGGTCGAATGACGGGATGTCCCCGACAATTTCCTCGAACACGTCCACGAGCGTCACCATGCCCTGCACGGTGCCGAACTCGTCGGGCACGAGGGCCAGGTGTTTGCGGCTGTGCTTGAAGGTTTCGAGGAGTTTGAGCGCCGTCATGTTGGCCGGCACGAACAGCGGTTCCGTGAGCAGGTCGCGCAGGTTGGCCGACTGCGCCAGGGCGAGGTTGGCCCAGAGCGCCTTCAGCGAAACCATGCCGACCACGTTGTCCCGCTGGCCTTCGTAAACGGGAAAATAGCTGTGGCCGCTGGTGACAATTTTGCGCCAGTTCACTTCGTTGGCATCGGCCACGTTGAGCCAGATGATTTGCGCGCGTTGGGTCATCAGGTCGCCAACGCACTTGCGGTCCAGGGCCAGGGCCTGTTCGACCATTTCCTTCTCGGCCTTGAAGAACACCCCCGCCTGATGTCCCTGCTCGACGAGCGACCGCACTTCGTCCTCGGTGACGGCCGGCTCGGTCCTGAGTTGAAAGCCGAAGAGCTTCAACACCGCGTCGGTCAGTGCGCCCAGCAACCGCACGACCGGCGCGATGAGGCTGGAGAGCCGGCGCACGGGCCGCGCCAGTGCCAGCGCGACGCCGAGGGGATTGTTCAACGCCAGCCGTTTGGGCACCAGTTCGCCGAGGACAACCGACAGCAGAGTGATGCCGAGCACGACCACGCCGATGCCAATGGCTTCGCCGTAATGCGCCAGCGCCGGAACATCGTGCAAGGCCCTGGCAATCTCTCGCGCGATGGTCGCGCCGCCGAATGCGCCCGCCAGCACGCCAACGAGTGTAATTCCCACCTGCACGGTGGAGAGGAAACGATTGGGCGAGTCGGCCAGTTCCAGCGCGGCCCGGGCGCGCGCATCGCCCTGCTCGGTCAGCTTGCGCAGCCGGGGCTTGCGGCACGAGATGATGGCAATCTCCGCCATCGCGAATACGCCATTGGCCAGCACGAGCAACACGATGATGATGATTTCGCTGGCGATCAGGCTCATGAAATCATCCCGGCACTCGCGCCTTCAGTCGCGCGCGCGTTCAACGCCGGGCGGGGTATTACGGTCAACCATCGTTCCGCCATCGAGCCGAGCAGCACGTAGCGCAGATTCGTGCGCCGTTTGTTGCCCCGGACGCTTTGCGGATGCTGCCTTCTCAGGCGACGTTCCAGGAATAAAGCAGGTATTGGTAATTCAGCCATTCCATACACACTGAGCCTATTCCAGAAATCCGAATAATAGATTCTGAAACACGTATTTGTCAAATCGGGTTTGTCTCGGCAGACTCCGTTGCCTTTGAAGGATGACGCGAAATGAAATCCGTAACTGACATCGGCCTCGTCCGCCCGCTCGCGCGCGCAGCGTGGTTCGCCGTGCTGTGGGGGCTGCTCACCGGGGGCGACGCACCTTCGTGGGTTGTGGGCGGGCCGGTCGTGCTGGCGGCCACGGTGCTGAGTCTGCGCCTGCGGCCGGACCAAAGCTGGCGCTGGCGGCTGGCAGGCGTGCTGCCGATGGTGTGGTTCTTCCTGCGCAAATCGGTACGCGGCGGTTTCGATGTGGCCCGGCGAGCCCTGCGTCCGAGCCTGTCGTTGAACCCCGGTGCGCTCCGCTTCAACACGCGACTGCCGTCCGGTTCGCCGCGACTGTTCTTTGCCGGTCTCATCAGCCTGCTGCCGGGCACGCTCGTGCTCGGCATCGAGGAAGCTGCGTTGCAGATTCACATGCTGGAAGCCAGCCATGGCGCGGATGTTGAACTGCGCGCGTTGGAGGAACACGTGGCCGCGCTATTCGGCGTCGAGCTGAGCCTGGCTGGGGAGGCTGGGTCATGACCGAACTCTGGTGGGCCATTGCGCTGGTGCTTCTCCTGACCGTCGTGGTCGGTGTGGTCTATGTCACCACGCGGCGCGGCGGTGCGGATTCGATGCTCGCGGCGCTGCTGTTCGGCACGACGGGCGTGGCCACGGTGTTGGTGCTGGGACGGGCGCTGGGCCTGGCACGGGCCGTGGACATCGCGCTGGTGCTCGCGCTGCTCGCCGCAGTGGTCAGCGTAGCCTTCGTGCTGCGCGGTTGGCCGGAGGACGACTCTTACGAGAACCCGGAACGATGAATGCACTGGATTATCTGAGTTTGGCCCTGGTCGCCGTCGCGTTGTTTTTCTTCATCGCGGGCACACTTGGGCTGCTGCGTTTTCCTGACCTCTACTGCCGTCTGCATGCGCTGACGAAGGCGGACAACGTGGGCCTCGGCTTTCTCGTGCTGGCGCTCATGCTCCAGGCGGAGAACTGGCAGGAAGTCTTCAAGCTCGGCCTTATCTGGGTGTTGGTGCTGGTGGCCAGCACCACAGCCTGCTTCCTTATCGCCCACGAAGCCTACCGCCGCGGGCGTCCCCTGTGGAGCAGGAGCACGTCATGATGGCGCAACTCTTTGATGTCGTACTCGTGCTGGCGCTGTTGTGGCTCGCCGCACGTTCGTTGGCGGACCGTGACCTGTTCCGGGCGGTGCTGAACTTCATCATGCTCGGCCTGCTGTTGGCGGTGGCGTGGGTGCGACTGCGCGCACCGGACGTGGCCCTGGCGGAAGCGGCCGTGGGCAGCGCCTTGACGGGCGCGTTGCTTCTCTCCGCGCTCGCGCGGATGAAACGGCGCGAAGCGAACGCGGTGAAACCAGACCGAGGGGAGCAACCATGAAACTCCGCCGGCTCAACGGCATTCTCTCCGTCGCGCTGTTCGCGCTCCTCGGCTGGGCCATGCTGGCGTTGCCGGAAAAGCCCCACGGCCTGACCGAGCCGGCGCTGGCGCAGTTGCCCAATAGCGGCGTGAGCAATCCAGTCACGGCGGCGCTCTTGAACTATCGCGCCTACGACACGCTGCTGGAGGTTGCCGTGTTTCTGCTGGCGATCGTCGGAGTGTGGTCGCTGCGCGAGGAGCGCATCGACCGGGTGGACCTGAGCGAACGCCCGCTCGTGTTCTCGTTACTGCGTCTCGTGCTGCCCGCGCTGGTGGTGGCGGGCGGTTATCTGTTGTGGATCGGCTCGTTCGCTCCGGGCGGGGCGTTCCAGGGCGGCGCGCTGCTGGGTGGGGCGTTCGTGCTGCTGCTGCTCGCGGGACTGGGCGGAGGCGCGCTGAAGCGCGAACGCTGGCTGCGTTTTGGGCTGGTGTTGGGATTGGGCGTGTTCGTCGGCGTCAGCGCCGGCGTCATGCTACTGACGGGCGGGCTGCTCGAGTATCCGCGCGCTTCCGCCGGGAACTGGATTCTGGCCATTGAAGCCGCTGCGCTTATCTCCATTGGGCTGACCTTCGGGGGACTGTTTCTCGGCGGCCGGCCGGCGGCGGAAGGCGAAATTTCGGCGAACCCGGAGAAGCCCGCGCATGATTGACGAACATTACACCCTTTACCTGCTGGCGGGCGCGGCACTTTTCGTCATCGGCTTCCACGGGCTGGTGTCCCTGCCGCATCTGCTAAAAAAAATCCTGGCGATGAACATTATGAGCAGCGGCACGGCGCTGGTGTTCATCGCCGTGGCGGCGCGTACGCCGGGCGGAGTGCCCGATCCAATTCCGCACGCGATGGTGCTGACCGGGATTGTTGTGGCCGTGTGCGCGACAGGGCTTGCCCTCGCGCTCGCCGACCGCGTGCAGTCGGCCAACGGCAAGGCGGAGATTGAAGACGAGGAGGACGGTTCATGACTCCCTATGCCGCGTTGGCCACGCTAATTCTCGCGCCCTTGGCCGGGGCGGCGCTGGCGTTCGCCTTGCCCCGGCTCGGGCGCTGGCTGGCTTTCATCGTCGCCGGTGTCACGGGCTGGAGCGCGGTGGCGCTGGCGCGGCTCGTTCACGACACGGGGACGGTCCAGCATCTCGTCAGCGGCTGGGGTGCGCCACTGGGCATTGACCTGCGGGCCGACGGTCTGGCCGCTTTGCTCTTGCTGGTCACGGCGGGAGTGTGCGTTGCGGTTGCACTCTACGCGCAGCGTTACTTCGCACCGACGGCGGGGCACGCCGACGCTGACGCGACACACCGGCAGAAATTCTTCTGGCCCCTCTTCCTCTTTCTGTGGGCGGCGTTGAACGCGCTGTTTCTTTCGGCGGACATTTTCAACTTCTACGTCACTCTCGAACTGTTGGGCTTCGCGGCCGTCACGCTGGTGGCGCTGGCGGGTGGGCGGGCGGCGCTCAACGCGGCCCTGCGTTACCTCTTCGTCAGCCTCGCGGGGTCGCTGTTCTATTTGATGGGCGTGGCGCTGGTGTATGGCGCGCACTCGACGGTGGATCTCACGCTGCTCGCGCAGCAGTTGCAGCCCGGCCCCGTGTCGTGGACGGCGCTGGCGCTCATGACCGCCGGTCTGATGATGAAGGCGGCGGTGTTTCCGATGCACTTCTGGCTTCCGCCCGCCCACGCGAACGCGCCCGCGCCGGTCAGCGCGCTGCTCTCCGCGCTGGTGGTGAAAGGTGCGTTCTATATTCTGTTGCGGCTGTGGTTCGAGGCGTTTGGCCAGGTTGTAACCCCGGCGGCGGCGCAGTGGCTGGGAGCGTTTGGGGCGGCGGCCATTCTCTGGGGCTCAACGCTGGCGCTGTTTCAGGCGCGGCTGAAGTTGCTGATCGCTTACTCGACGGTGGCGCAACTCGGTTATCTGTTTCTCGTTTTCCCACTGGCGGCGAACACGGAGGGATTCAACGCCTGGGGCGGCGCTCTGATATTCCTCGCGGCGCACGCCTGCGCGAAGACGGCGATGTTTCTCGCGGCCGGCAACCTGATGCATGCCGCCGGGCATGACCGGATCAAGGATCTGGGCGGACTGGCACCGGTCCTGCCGCTGACTGCGACCACCATTGCCCTTGCAGGGGTAAGCCTCATGGGGCTGCCGCCGAGTAGCGGGTTTGTCGGTAAATGGCTTTTGCTCAATGCGGCGTTGATTCAGAATCAATGGTGGTGGGTGGCCGTCATTATCGCGGGCGGACTGCTCGCAGCGGCTTACGTCGGCCGCGTAATGATCTGCTTCTTCACCAACGCGGACCAGCCCTCTCACGCAACTCCGGCCCCGGCGGTGATGGAATGGACCGCGCTCGGGCTGGCAGTGCTCGCCGTCATGCTGGGCCTGGCCGGGAGCTGGCCGTTGGAGCTGCTCCGCGTGGGTGCGCCCGTGACCGGCCCCGTGCTCATGGGAGGACCGGGACCATGAACCTTAACAGCGCATTGTTACTCGGCATTCTGTTCAGCTCGTTCGTGACGGGCCTGATCATTTTTTGCCTCAAGGAGGAGAACCGACGGCTGCGCACCTGGCTGAACCTGCTCGGCGCGGGGTTGAAACTGGCCCTGGTCCTGGTGCTGTTGCTGGGAGTGGCGGACGGCCAGACCTACGAGTTCCGCTGGACGATGGTGCCGGGTCTCGAACTCGCGCTCGGCGCGGACGCCAATGCGATGCTGTTCGTCACGCTCTCGGCCGGGTTGTGGTTCCTCACGACACTTTACGCGATCGGTTATCTTGAGGACTCGCCCAATCGGGGCCGGTTCTTCGGCTTTTTCAGCCTGTGCGTAAGCGCGACGACGGGACTGGCGCTGTCGGCGAACCTGATGACATTTCTCATCTTCTACGAGCTGCTCACCCTCTCGACCTATCCGCTGGTGGTGCATCGCGGCACGGCGGCGAGCATGCGCGCCGGGGCTGTCTATCTCGCCTATACGCTGTGTGGCGGTGCCGTGTTGCTGCTGGCAGTGGCATGGCTGAAAAGCATCGCCGGGCTGGTGAACTTCACCGAACGGGGCGCGCTCGCGGACGTGGTCGTGTCGCATCGGGGCGAACTGCAAATCATCTTCCTGCTCTTCATCGTCGGGCTGGGCGTGAAGGCCGCTTTGGTGCCGCTGCACGGCTGGCTGCCCAAGGCGATGGTTGCGCCCGCGCCGGTGAGTGCGTTGCTGCACGCCGTGGCGGTGGTCAAGGCGGGCGCGTTTGGCGTGGTGCGGGTGGTGTATGACGTCTATGGCGTGGAGACCGCCGAGGAACTGGGTGTGTTGCATCCACTGGCCATGGCGGCGGCGTTCACTATTGTGTATGGATCGGTACGAGCGCTGTTTCAGGACGAGCTGAAGAAACGGCTCGCCTACTCCACGATCAGTCAGGTGTCCTACATCATCTTGGGCGTGGCGATTTTCGGGCCGCTGGCGGCCGTCGGCGGCATTGTACACCTGGTGCATCAGGGCATCATGAAAATCACGCTTTTCTTCGGAGCGGGGATTTATGCCGAGTCCCTCGGCATCCATCACGTCAGCGAAATGAACGGCGTGGGCCGGCGCATGCCGTGGACCACCGCCGCCTTCAGCATCGGCGCGTTGGGGATGATCGGCCTCCCGCCACTGGCGGGTTATGTCAGCAAGTCGTATCTGCAAAAAGGCGCGGCGGCGGCCGGCGAAGAATGGGTCGCGCTCGTGCTCGGCGCCAGCAGTCTGCTCAATGCCGCCTATTTCCTCCCGATCCTCTATCGCGCCTATTTCCGCCCGCCGCCGGAGCAGTGGCCCGCCGAGCAAAAATCCGGCAAATGGGAAGCGCACTGGATGCTGCTGCTGCCGATGGTGGTCACGGCGGCGTTGGTCGTGTTGGTGGGCGTCTTCGCCGAATCGCCCTTCAGCCCGCTGACCTGGGCGAAACTCATCATGCGCCGGGAATACGCTCCATGACCGCAGCTGCTCTCACTCAGTTCCCGCTGCTCGCCGCCGTCCTCGCGCCGATTCCGAACTGCTTGTCTTTCTCGGGCACTCCATGCCGGGACACTCTTGTTCTACGATTGCCTTTCGCACTTCGCACGCTGCTTCGACTCAGGAGAGTCGCGCTCCGTTCGCTGGCGCGCGGCTCTCCAGAGCCGCTGCAACTCAAATCGCAGACCGGCCATACCGATCTCACAACCGCACGCCGAATCCGGGTAGCTGGTCTTTCCCGGGCAGTCCACGCCGGGTCACCCTTGTTTTACGAATGCCATTCGCACTTCGCACCCAGCTGCGACTCGGGAGAGTCGCGTTCCGTTCGCTGGCGCGCGGCTCTCCAGAGCCGCTGCAACTCACATCGCAGACCGACCATACCGATCTCACGACCGCACGCTGATTCCGAATTGCCTGCCTTTCCCGGGCACTCCAAGCCGGGACACTCTTGTTCTACGCTCGCCATTCGAACTTTGCACGCTGCTGCGACTCGGGAGAGTCGCGTTCCGTTCGCTGGCGCGCGGCTCTCCAGAGCCGCTGCAACTCACATCGCGCACCGGCCATCAGAAACTTGATCCGCCATATCGCAGAGCGCACGATAGTACTCGTCCTTCGTCAGTCCCAAAGCCGCCGCGCCAAACATTTCCGCATCGTCGGCCGAGGCGAACTCGCCGTAGTTCACCGCCACCAGTTGGTAAAGCACCAACCAGGGCACCTTGTCCCGTTGATTGGAAAAATGCGGATGCACGGCGATACGGAAACCCGCCTCCGGACGTTCACCCAATGGGACGGGAAAGGCGAATTCACCGGGCTGCAACGGCGCGGTGTCGAAAACCACTTCGCACGGGTAGCGGACGAATTTGCGATCTTCCAGTAACCGTTGCATATCCTCCCAACCGAGGTCGGGGCCGTATTCAGCGTAAACGGCGATCCCCTTGTCTGTCACGTGACCGGACAGCGCCTGTCGCGAATCTTCGATGGTAAGTTGCTGGCTCATGAGGCGGTGGAAGAGTTCAACACTTGAGGCGTTGTCGCGGGTCCGGAGTTGTCGTCCAGGACCGTCAATCGGCCCTGGAGGATGGGGATCGCGACGCGGAGCATCACGGTATAGCAGGCCAGGCCGAACGCCCAGATACCGAAGCAAATCAACGTCTCGTTAAGCGTCGGTGAGTATTCAACAATTTCGCCCAGCGGCGTGGGAATGAAACCGGGCACCACCAGCCCCATGCCTTTCTCGATCCAGACTCCGACAATTGCCAGCACACAGGCCAAATCCAACCATTTGAGGCTACGACTCAGTGGCAGCATGAGCAGCACCAGGGCTACGAGATTGCAGGCGATGGCGGTCCAGATCCACGGCACCAGGGCGTTGTGTCCGTGCAGCCCGAAGTAAAGATACTGCGACGCCGCAACGTGCAGATTGCCCGTGTAGAACTCCTTGAACAATTCGTTCAGGAGCAGGAAGACGTTCACAAGCATCGCGACCTGCACGATGGATCGCAGGGTCAACAGGGCGCGGTCCGTGATCATCAGGCGTTCCGTCATCCGGGAACGGACGATTCGGTTCATCTCCGGATGCCGCATGAGTTTCTGTAAGGCATCGGCCTTCAGGCAAAGAACACGCGCCGGTTGCTCGGCGGTAGCCGTGGCCGTTCTGGGTGTTCCCTGAAGTGCGGATATCTCACCGAACTGTTCCCCCGGGCCAACACTGCGGACAATTCGAGAGCGTCCGTTGTCCTCTCGTTTGACCACTACTCGCCCCTCCAGAATAAAGAACGCGTCACGTTTCTTTTCTCCCTGCCGTAAAAAAACATCGCCCTCTTCCGCCTGCAAAACCTTCGCGCCCGCCAGGCATTCCTCAAGCGTGGCGGGGGGGACTGATTTCAGTTCCGGCAGGTGGCTGGCCAGCAATTCAAAATCGCCGGGCGTCGCGGGGCGATGGTTGAGATGACCCGACTTGAAATGTGCCGCGCGGCCCAACGCACCCGATGCTGTGACCCGCCGAACAATCTGCAGGGCAAGAATGATCAAGGCCGGCCCTGCCGTGAATGCCGAGGCAATAAAGCGGGGACCGACAATGGAGGAGTTCCAGAAGGGTCGGCCACCCAGACCGACATACAAAAAGGCCGTTACGGTATGAATCGAGATCGCCCAGAAAATGCCGATGAAGACGATGGGCAGGTAGAGCCATTTCGAAGGCGCTTGTTTTTGATAGCGGCAGAAGAGCAGATAGGCGCAAAGATAGATGTTCAACGCCAGGTAACCGTTGAGCACGATGACATCCCAACTGAGCAGTGAAGCGGGAAAGTTGAATTTCCCAATCCCCGGAATCATGTGCCAGAAACGATCCGGTCGTCCCAGATCCACCATCACAAAAGCAAGACACATCAGGATGGCGGAGATGGCGAGGAGTTCGCCGAAGATGACCAGATCGTGCAGATCCTCGTTCTTATAGACATAGACCGGGATTACGAGCATGACGGCCGCCGCTGCGACGCCTACCAGAAACGTGAAATTCGCTATGTAAACGCCCCACGAGACATGGTCGCTCATGTCCGTAATCACGAGACCGTGTACAAATTGTTTGGCATAGGCGTTGAGTCCCAGCAGGCAGACCGCAGCCAGAAACGCCAGCCACAAGTGGTATCGCCAGTCACCGACCAGGCACAGACGACCACACCGGATCGAGAACGCAAAGAATTGCTTGAGCGAGGTTTTCATACGTCGAAGTAGTAGAAAAAGCGCGGCAGCGTGCCGACTTCCTCCTTGAGCACGAACACACGCTTGTTTTTCAGAATGTAGGAAACTTCGCTGTCGGGATCCAGAATGTTGCCAAACTTCCGGGCACCGGTCGGACACACCTCAAGACAGGCCGGATATTTGCCGGCGCGGGTGCGCTGGATGCAGAAGTGGCACTTCTCCATCACCCCCTGATGGCGCGGACGGTTGCCAAGGTAGGCCATGTCCGGATTGATCTTTTCCTTTGGTATGGACGGCTCGGTGAAGTTGAAACGTCGCGCCCAGTACGGACATGCGGCTTCGCAATAGCGACACCCGATGCACCAATCGTAATCAATCACCGTGATACCGTCGGACTCCTGCCATGTGGCATCGACCGGACAGACCTTCACACACGGCGGATTCTCGCATTGATGACACTGCACCGGCATGTAGAAGAACCCCTTTTCAGGCACTGCTTCGGGTTCATACTGGTGGTCGCCCTTTTCCATATCGAACGTGCCGTTGGGCATCTTGAGCACGCGAATGTATTGAATTTCCGGACTCCGCGACTGGTTGTTTTCCTCCACGCAGGCATGCACGCATTTGCGGCAACCTATGCAGCGGGTCAGGTTCAGTGCATAGACAAACTCGACGCCGTCCATCGGTTTCAGGTCACGCACATGCGGCCGGATTTCATACTGCCGCTCCACCTCCTTGGTGACGCGTTCAAGCACCTTCACCATCTGCTCCGGCGTCAGTTCCTTGTAGTGAGTCTGCAGAAACTCCTCGACGGAGGTGAATTCGTCCAGGTCGCGGAGTGGCGCCAGACTTGCGGCGATGGCGGCGATTCCCGAAACGGCCAGGGCCGACCTGCGCAGGAAGCTCCGGCGATCCATCCCCGCATCTGGCGAGGGCCTGGCGGGTTTCGATTCGTTTTTCAGCGTGGTGGCCATCTTAGTTTGTCTCCTTCGAATTCTCGGCATGTCCGAATTGCCCGGCACGTTGATACCGTGGAGCGGGCGCGGGCTTGAGGCGCGGAAAAGCCGGCCGGTGTGGATCGTGGCACGACGTGCAGTCCTTGCGGTCTGCCTTGCCGAGTTTGCGATCCCAAAAACCACCGACGCGCCCGTGAATGCCAATCTCCCAGTCGTGATAAGTCGGGCCGTGACAGCTTCCGCACAGCAGTGAGCTTTCCGTGAGTTTCAGTTTCCGCCCATCCCTGGTTTGCAACATGACGAGGTTGGTGGATTCATGACAATTGAAGCAGTGATCATTGCGACTCGATTTTCCATGCCGCACGACCATGTCCTGATGGGCCTTGGGAACGACCACCTTGCCCTCATCCGTCCACACAATTTCCACCTTTTCGTCGGCGGCATGGCAGCCGTTGCAGTTCATTCGAGAGAAGACCAGATCGATGTGCGCGTCCGGAACTACGATACCTCCGGTGGCGTTTGTATGCACCACGACCGGCTTGGCCTTGTCGTGGCAGGCGTAGCAGTCCATGCCTGACACATCCCCTTCCGAAGCGATCAACTCTCCCGCGGAAAGACGCACGGTGTTGGTGTTGATGAAGACTGATTTGACAGTGGGAATCTCCACGATGGCGGAAGGATGTCCCCAGAGATCGACGAGGAATGCAGCGGCCAACCCCACAAACGCGAGCGTAACCCCGACGGTTACCACCTTGCCGTTGCGATCATCACTCATGCCTGTACCTCCGCATTGGGCCGGACCGAGGTCGTGCGGCCGGGTATTTCTCGAATGCTTTGAAGTTGTGTCCGAACAGGTTTCATCGGGTGTTGATTCATTCTTCCGATGCTGGATTCGAGGGTGCATCCGCGATTCCAGCTTGTTCGTGGCGCGATGTTCGGGACCTCAACGACTGGAGAATCACTTCGATCATCTTTTCGGGACCGTCCTGCTTGGCGACGAACGCCGATGCGCCCGCCGCGCGAGCCAGCCGTTCATTGCGCTGCACGTCAAACATGGTGGTGGCGACTATCAGGAGCGTCGGCAAATGCCCACGGACTGCCTTGATAAAGTCGAGGCCGCTGGACGACTTGAGTTGAATGTCGGTCAACACGATGTCGGGCTTGAGCAACACTACCGCGCCCAAGGCATCCTCCTCTTCCTCCGCCTGACCGCAGACAATCAAATCGGGCTCCCGCTCGATGGTTTCGACGATGCTTCTCCGCATCAGCGGATGATCTTCAACGACAAATACTCGTGCCTTCATGGTTCTCTGGCCACGGGAGCGGCGATGGATTGGTCTTCGTTCAGTCAATGGCAATCAGACGGATTGAAGATTCTGGCGGTAATTTGTCGGCGACTCGCCGATCATACTTTTGAATACCCGATTGAAGTGGGTCAACGACTGGAACCCGACCGCATAGGCGATCTCGCTGACCCGGGCATGGGGGTTCAGCAGGAGGCTTTTTGCCTTTTCCACCCGAACGCGCGACACGTAGTGGGTAAAGTTCAGACCGGTGAACTGTTTGAACGTTTTGCAGAAGTAGAACGTGCTCATCCCCGCCTGCCGGGCCACCAGCGCGAGCGTGAGTTCTTCCTGATAATTGTCCGCGATGAATTGCCGGACCCGCGTGATGTGAGTTGGTTCGATGGATTGTTGTTGCAGCACAATCCGAGAGGCGGTTGCGCCAAGTTGATCCGCAAAAAATTCGAGCAACCGCACGATCGCCTGATACTCGCCGCGCTTCACAACGGGCGTTTCATTATAGAGGCGAGCAGCCTTTTGAAGGTCCACCTCAAGACCCCATCGCTTGATTTGACTCAGCGCATCGGTGGTTTGTCGAGCGGTCGGGCGTTTGAAGAAAACCTGACCCGTCTGAAGGTAGGCGAGGACGTTCTCTCCGTCTTTCACTGCGACCGCAGTCTCGCTAAGACCGAAAGAGCACCGCCCGGTGCCGGGCGTGCCGTTCGCCTCATCGCAGACGCGCTGCTGCATCGTCAGACAAGCCGCGCACGAGTGATTTGACTGCGACATCAGCGCGCAAAAGCCATTCTGGCGTCGGCCGCCGTCATGGGCCAGTTGCCAGCTTTCGGCAGATCGCAGTGCCAACGGCAGACCCGTCGCATCCTCAAAGGCCTGCCGATAATCACGAAAAATCTCGGAGGCGGCCAATACCTCAAACAACTGGCTGGAGGATTTCTTTGCACTTGCGGAGCGCCCGGTGCGTGGATTGAAGTCCAACTTTATGACGGCTGTCCCATTGCGCTTTGCGGACGGCAGCAAGCGCGGAGCGAGGGGTGTCCATTGAGTGGCATGACGAGCACCGATTTGTTCTGTTTCTGCAATCATCGATACAGACTACTTCGCGTACGAACGCGCTGCTATTGGCAGAATGGATCGATGCGAGTACGGCAGGTTGAACGCCGGGGATAAGGAAAATGCTTATGCGCGATGCGGATTCTGCCTATCGCGTGATTGAGTGAAACTGCAGGGCGTTTGGCTGGCAGGCTCATAGAACAGGGCTTGCGTTGAGGATGAGGTGA
>CALBIE010000635.1 GCA_937893495.1 uncultured Verrucomicrobiales bacterium
GGAGTGCATGAAGCCCATGTCTGGGTCTCGCGGGCGTGGGGTTGGCAGTCCGAAGCAGATGCAAAGAAAAACAAGGATCGGGTGTGGTCCTTCGAGCGGCCGACGGAGAAAATGGATCCGCCGGCTTACCTCGACTGGGATCGGTGGATTGGGCCAGCACCTTTTCGACCCTATCACGACATCTATTTTCCCGGCCCGAAATGGTATCGCTGGTGGGATTTCGGTAATGGCACCATGTCGGACCTCGGGAGTCATTGGAATGATTTACCCTTCTGGGCTCTCAATCTCGATGCGCCAAAAACGATTGAGGCATCGGGGCCACCGCCGCATGCGGAAATTGCCCCCGCCTCAATGGCCGCTAAATACACTTATGGCCCGCGCGGGAAAATGCCGGCAGTTTCGCTGACCTGGCATCAGGGCGATAACAAACCGGATATTTGGAAAGCCGGAAAGATTCCCCAGTGGGGCAATGGCGTCCTCTTCATCGGTGACGAAGGCATGTTGCTCTCCGACTATGGGAAACATGTGTTGCTGCCCGAGGAGAAGTTCAAAAAGTTTGAGCGCCCGAAACCCTGGATTCCAAAATCACTCGGGCACCACGCCGAATGGATTCATGCCTGTAAGACCGGGGCGCCGACGACTTGCCACTTCGGTTATTCCGGGCCGCTCACTGAGGCCAATCACCTTGGTAATGTTGCCTATCGTGCCGGCCAAAAGCTTGAGTGGGACGCCAGGAACATGCGGATCCCAAATGCCCCGGAGGCGGAGAAATATTTGAAACGGGAATATCGAAAAGGGTGGAAGCTGGTCTGACCGGTGCCGGCGTCGGCACCTTGTTTTTGCCTCACTTCGCGGCTCCGACAGTCACTACGGCAGCGCGGGCGATTTGGTTTCCGGCCGATTGGGGACTCTTTACCTCCGATGCTGTCGTCAAGGTGTAGACCGCTACACAATATCTTTTGGTTTCCAGATTGACGCGAATCAAAGCGCGACTGCTGGCAAGTGAGCCTCCATGAGAAAGTCCGACAATCCCGCCACTTGGATTTTGGATGAGTTGCCAGCCGTAACCATAATTCTGCGAAAATGGTTTGGAAACCCATTGCCGCCAGGTTTGTTCGTTCATCACCCGAGTTTTGCCCAGCGTTCCGCGGCCGAGAATCATCTGGCAGAATTTAGACAGATCGATGGCGGTGGAGTAGAGGCTCCCCCCGACCAGGGGAAACTTCGGTCGGGCACCGGTCAGATGCGGCGTTTGTGGATTGGGTTTCAACTGACGATTCAAAATGACTCCTCCGGCGGCGGCCCGGTTCTGGCGACGGTTCGGGAACCAGGTTGTATTGTTCATCTTCAACGGCTGGCAAAGGAGCATTTGCAATTGGTCTTCGAGAGCGCCACTGCCGGCCCGTTCGATGATACCCCCAAGCACCACATAGCCGGCGCCGCTGTATGCATATTGCCTTCCTGGAGGACCGAGCAAAGGTTGGTGCGAGATTCCACTGACCGACTGGTCGAGCGTTTGGGTGAAGTCCCGGATCAGATTAACCTGCTCGGGTGTCAGTCGGTTTCTTTGACTGTAAATGCCGGCCCGGTGACTCAGTAATTCAGACAGATTGGGAGGTCTCGCTGCCGATTTTCCGGACGAAAGCTTCGGGTTGGAAAACTCGGGTAACCAACGGTCAACGGCATCGGTCAGCTCCAATCGTCCGCTCTGAATCAACCGAAACGTCATGGCGCTGGCGAGCGGTTTGGAACACGAGCCAATGCAGAACAACGTGTCCTCACGCACTTGCTGTCCGGTGGCCGGAGAGTCGGTCCCGGTAACGCCGGCCTTCGGTTCGTCGTTACCGCTGCCGAACGCAAACTGGGCGCCAACAATTTTTTTCTCCTTCACGAGATCCGCCAACACCGCCGCAATTCCCGCATCGGCGGCCATCATTCCATTGACAGTCGCCAGCAGGACCAAGAAAACGAACCACTCGATAATTCTCCTCATGGGCGGGATGGTTTAAGTCCGAGTCTTCGCCTGGACAAGCAAAAACCCCACTGCTTGAAGCTCGTTCGGAGGGAAGGCTTACCAATAAAAACAAACAATGTCGTTGAAAAGCTGTGTGGTTTTGGAACCGAGTGGGTCAGAAGCTGGTTCTTTCATTTTCGCAAACCGACCTATCTTGAGAATTTCTTTGCCGTCAATCCGCAGGAGCGACAATATCTGATCAATCTGCCGCCCATCACGACGGTTCGTGACAATAAAACGGCGGGGACGACGAATGAAAATCGTTGATTCAAAGTATCGGGTGTCTTCGATTCTGCTGCTCGGATGCGGTATCCTGACGGCTTACTTCACATTTGTGTTTTTTGGATCGGATTCCACTTCTCCTGAACCAAATCCTGGCTTGGTTGCTGAACCAAATGCAGGTGAATTGTTGCCTGCCCGTAGGCAGCGGGAACCTGACCGACCGGTAGCAAAACCAGCCGGCGATTATGTCGGCTCGGAAGGTTGCCGGGAATGCCACGCGAATGAACACCGTTCATGGCATGCGTCCTACCATCGGACCATGACCCAGGTGGTGTCCACGGCTGATCGACTGTTCGGAGATTTCAATAATGTAACGGTCACCAATCACGCGGTTGGACAAATCTATCGATTGGACAACCAGAATGGGCTTCGTCTGTTTTTCACCGATAACCATCGGGATTTACTGGCATCCAACAGAAAGGGACACGTGTTTCCGGTCGTTATGACGACGGGCTCTCACCACATGCAGGCCTATTGGTTTGCATCTGGCCAGGGCCAGACGCTGGGCATGGTGCCGTTCGTTTATCTTCGGGAAGACGAACGGTGGGTGCCCAGCGATGCGACTTTTCTGAAAGAGCCTTTCGCACACGACAGCTTGGAGCCCGGACGTTGGAATTATGCTTGTATCAACTGCCATACGACGCCTGATCGGTTCACGAAGGATTCCGTGAACGGCCTTGAATCCAGGGTAACTGAATTTGGTATTTCTTGCGAAGCCTGTCATGGCCCCGCCAAGCGGCACATTGAATTTCAACGGGCATCGGCGGGCAATCCAAATAGTTCGCAGGCTGATCGGGCAGGCGCAGATCCAATCGTCAATCCGAAGACTCTTTCGCCTTCGTTGTCCAGCCAGGTTTGCGGTTCCTGCCACGGCGTTCTGGCATCATTGAAGGCAACTTCCCCGGACGTTCGGACGGGTTTTCAACCGGGCACTGAATTATCAAGTCATGTCTATGTCGTGACGGGAACTCCGGAATCTGTAGAGCACCAACGTCGAAGTTATCCGGCCCTGAGTAGGGAGATCATTGAAGCCGATATGCGGAATCGTTTCTGGCCTGACGGGCAGGTAAGGGTCACGGGTCGCGAATACAACGGTCTGCTCGAAACGCCCTGTCATCAACGCGGGACATTGAGCTGTTTGAGTTGTCATACAATGCACCCTTCACTGCGGGACACCGGTTCGCTGGAGGAGTGGGCAGATGACCAGCTCAAGGAGGGAATGCGTACCGATGCCGCCTGTACCCAATGCCATGAGGCAGGGAAATTCGCCGACATCAAGCACACCCATCATCAATCCGAATCAACCGGAAGCCAATGTCTGAACTGTCACATGCCGCACACGACCTATGGCCTGCTCAAGGCGATACGAAGTCATACGATAGACAGTCCCAGCGCTCTGAAAAGCTACGAAACCGGGCGACCGAATGCCTGCAATCTGTGCCATCTCGACCGGTCACTGGCCTGGACCGCGCAGCACTTGACGGACTGGTTCGGGCAGCCGATGCATAAAGTGGAAGGCGATTGGCAGGATGTATCGGCCGCGGTCATGTGGACTCTGACCGGGGATGCGGCCCAGCGGGCACTCGTTGCCTGGCATTACAACTGGGAACCGGCCCGGGCTGTATCCGGAACGAATTGGTTTGCTCCGTACCTGGTCATTCTGGCGGACGATGACTACGACGCTGTCAGGTACATCGCCGCCCGTGCCCTGCGGTGCCTGCCGGAATATGCAGACATGAACTTCGATTTTGTTGGGCCGGTCGCCCGTCGTCGCAAGGTGGTCGCAGAACTGATGGCCCGTTGGTTCGTTCGTGAAAACAGTCAGAAAAACGTTCCCGACGGGGTTCTGATGGATGCTCATGGCAAGCTGCGCGGTGGGGAGTTGCAGCGGCTCCTCAAGAATCGTAATTCGAGGCCTGTCAGCCTGGTGGAATGAGATTGTTCGGGATGTTCGCCAACGAACCGGCGTCGCCACTTGGTCATGCTCTCGGAAGGTAACCGGTACCCGAGCTTTTGAATTCGATATTCCGATCTGTGGAATATGCATTCTGTCCCGAGTGCTTACGCTGATTCAAGAGTATGTGAACGTGCACTCGGATGGGTCGAAGGCATTTCTGAGTTTTTAGAAATTTATTACCAAACGACGTTGAAATTTGCTTTGCCGTCACCCGGCAAGGGGACAATAGTTGACTAATGTCCCACCGACCAAAACCGATTAAACAGTGGTATGGGAGAGGCGTCGAATGAACTTCGCGGATTCCAATGGTCGTGCGCTCCTGGTTTGGTTGGTAGTGGGCGGTGTGCTGGCAGTCTTTCTTGCATTTGTATTTTTTGGATTGGATTCCACTCGCCCTGAGCCAAAACCTGGCTCGGTTGCACAACCAAATGTAAGGGAATTATCGCCCGCCCGGATACCACGGGAGCCTGACCGCCCAAGGGAAAAACCAACCGGCGATTATGTCGGTTCGGCGGGTTGCAAGGAATGCCACGCGAATGAACACCGTACCTGGCATGCGTCCTACCATCGGACCATGACCCAGGTGGTGTCCACAGCTGATCGACTGTTCGGTGATTTTAACAACGTGACAGTCACCAATCACGCGATTGGACGATCCTATCGACTGGATAATCGGGATGGTAGTCGGCTGTTTACTACCGGAAACCATCAGGATTTACTAATATCCAGCAAGGATGGATTTGTTTTTCCGGTCGTCATGACGACGGGCTCACATCACATGCAGGCATATTGGTTTGCAACGGGCGAAGGTCAGATGCTGGGGCTGATGCCTTTCGTCTACTTACGAGAGGCCAGACGTTGGATTCCGCGGGATGCGGCCTTTCTGCATCCGCCTCTCACAAACGACACTTTTGAGGTTGGGCGGTGGAACGATACCTGTATCAACTGTCATACGACTCCTGATCGGTTCTCAAAGGAATCGGCGAACAGGTTCGAATCTACAGTGACGGAATTTGGCGTTGCTTGCGAAGCCTGTCATGGACCCGCCAGGCGTCATATTGAATTTCAGCGAACATTGGCGGGCAATCCAAGCGGTTTCCAGGCCGATCAGCCTGGCACGGATCCAATCGTCAATCCGAAGGCTCTTTCGCCATCGTTGTCCAGTCAGGTTTGCGGATCCTGCCATAGCTTTCCGGTGCCTTTGAAACCGGCCAGTTCAGTCGTCCTGCCTGGTTTCCGGCCGGGCAATGAATTATCGAACTATTTTCATGTCATCCGTGGGAATGCGGAATCTGCCCGGCACATTAGGTCGGTATATCCAAACCGGACTCGCGAGTACATCAGCATTGAGATGCATGATCGTTTCTGGACCGATGGGCAGGTCCGGATTGCGGGTCGCGAATACAACGGACTGATCGAAACGCCCTGCCATCAGCGCGGAAAATTGAGCTGTTTGAGTTGTCATACCTTGCACCCTTCACGACGGGACTCCCGCT
>CALBIE010000636.1 GCA_937893495.1 uncultured Verrucomicrobiales bacterium
ATGGCGGCATCGGGTTTCCCGTCGCTTCCGTTTGGCACGATCTTCGGCCAACCACTGACGCGGTTTGCGACGGCACCGGTGTGATCGCATCCGGCGGGAACGCCTACCCCGATGAAAGTCACCCGTGAATCCAGGCCGCCGGCGACCAACGCCTGGTATCCACCCTGACTGTGGCCGATGACGCAGACGGTCTTGCCGTCCCATTCCGGTTGTGCTGTAAGGAAATCAATCGCGCGAACCAGGCGCAGGAACATTCCTCGAAAGTAAATGGTTTCACGTTTTTCGCGGCCGGCATGACGATAGTTCTTCAACGGACCGGCATTCTGTTCGGTGTAAAACGTCCTGGGTTTGCCGTTCGGGAGCCCATGCGCGTTGATGTCCATCGAGAGCATTCCGTTCTTCGCGCCGGTGACGGCGTTTCCAAGGCTCGAACTGCCAACTCCCGCGCCGTGAACCCAAAGGACAATCGGCAGGCTTTTTGGCTTTGCTCCCCTGGGACGGGCCAGGTATCCGGAAACCGGAACTTCGTCAACGCACGATATCTGGGCATCAAATGCCTCCACGTTGCCGTCCCTTGATTGGACGGGTGTCAGTTTTGATTCGACGGGGATCTTCGCCAGCAGGGATTTCTGTTGATTCCAAAACTTCTCGAAGTCTGTCGGCACCGGCAGGCTGGGTTCAATTTTTTCCGGCGAAACCGCGGCACCGGCAATCGATCGAATCGTCTTTCCTTCCGCTGACCTGTAAGTGACGACGCAACGGAGGAATCCCGGCCTCGGCAGTTTGCCTTTGATGATCTGTTGTTCGCCGTTTAATTCGATTTGACCGTCAGCAATCTTGTTTGGACCCGTGTCATCCAGGATGTAACTGATTTTGCCACTTTTGATCGGGGATTCACCCCGCAACACCTCCAGTTTGAAGGCAACTGATTCTCCGACCTGATAGATGGCGTCCTCTCGCTCCGTTGCCAGTCGAATAATCGAACCGATTGGTTTAGGCGCGGCATGGGCCGTGTTCAATTGACCGAGAATCGGGAGTGCGACCGTCAACAACGGGGAGAGAATCATTTTCATCGTTTTTGGAGTTCTGCGGAAACGACCTTGATGCCGGTTTTTTCTGCTCGCCGCAAGAATTCAGTGATTCTTGACAACGAAGGTGTCGAGAATTTCCATTGGGCAGGCTAGTATTTTATCCGATTGAGAAGTTCGATATGCCGGTCATAGACTTGAGAACAGCACGGGTTCTGCTATGAACCCGGTTTCGTTAAATTATGATTGAGATTGCCACCCAACCGGCAAGTCTCCAGCAACGCTTCTGTGACGCCACGAAGTGCAATCCTGAAGACTTCCGCCAGAAATTTTTTTGGAAGACGGTTTTTCGCCGGTCGTTTCCGTTGTCGATCCTGATCTATTGGATCAACCGCGGCTACTTCAGCCGCGAACTGCAACTGATTGAAAATCTTGCCAATTGCACGAGGTTTGAACAGTTCATCGCCCAGGTGGACTACTATCGCAACGAACCCGATCAGCGAAGCGCGATACTCCAGTGGCTGTCTGTTCGCATTTCTTCACGGCGATTGATTCGATTGGGGCGCCGGTTTCTACGGTGAAAGAACCCTCCCTGGCAACGGTGGAGCCGCAGATTCAGATTTCATCCTCTGGCACCTTCCCGTTGAATACCGCCGCGTGAGTGACGAGTTGTTAACGGAAAAACTATTGGCCGACGCGGGCGGATGGCAGGCGATGAAAGAAGCCCGCGGCATGCTGAAGGCCGGGCGCGTGCTATCGGCGAAATGGGAATCTCCCAACCTGCTGGGGCTAGTGCAGGGCGGGGCGGGAGTGTTGAAATCCGGTTTGATCATTCGCGACCGCATCAGCATCGACAATATCTGTTCGTGCCCGGACTCACGGCGCTGGGGAAAGATCTGCGGACACTCGATTGCCGTCGGATTGCGCGTTTTGCGGCCAGAGTTGGTCGAACAACCGGTCGTCTCGGAAACAAAACCGGCGGCAACGGATCAGTCACCGACATTGGAGCAGGTAATCTCGTTGGCGGCCTCGAAGGACGAAGGCGTATCGATTCTGCTGCACGTCGTTCTTCCGCCCAATTTCGAGCAGGCACTTTCTCGATCTAAGGCGACGGTTTGTTTTGAATTCGAGAGAAACGGAAAACGACGACCACTGAATTTGTTGCCGACGGAGGAGAAGCTTTATTTCGATGAGCGTGATTTAGCACTGCTCCGGTACATCGTCGGCCTCGCCGAGGGGCAGCTTCCAGCCATGCTGCAATTGGACATGGGAGGATTTGTTGCGCTGTTGGACAAGTTGTCCGGACATCCGCGATTGAGCCTCGGCCGCAAGTCGGCCATCGAAGTCAGCGACGAACCATTCGATCCGGGAGTCCGTGCCAACTTGCTTCAGACCGGTGAAATCGAGTTGCGCGTAGAACTGCCGGAGACTCCACCTGTGCTGTTACCCGGTGCGGTTTTCTGGGTCTTTTCCGGGAATCGGTTTCAGCCACTCAACCTGCCTTCCGGCGGAGCGGGATTGCTGCAAGGATCGGTGCGTCTGAAACGCGAACAAGTGCCCGCCTTTCTGCAGAATGAATTTCCCGCGCTGGCTGCATCGCCATCCTTTGCCGCCAATTTTACATTGGCTGATTTTGAATTTGAGTTGGCCGCGCCGGAGATTCATCTTCATTTGGAAGGCGGGCTCGGGATTCTTTACGCGAAGCTGGAGGCGGTGTATAGCGGGGAGCGGTTTGATCTCGTCACGGCGTCAGAAAACATGCCGCCGTGGATTGTGGATGAAAAGAACCCGCGCCGTTATCAGCTTCGCGACTTAGGGGTCGAACGCCAATGCGCCGCTCGTCTTGTTCGGTTCGGATTTGCCGGGCCAAAGAAAAACGGACGCCTCGAACTTCGTGGGCAGGACGCCGTACTTCCGTTCCTTTCCTGCGAGTTTCCCCGTCTGCAGGCGGAATGGAAAGTCGCCCTGGAGGAGCGGCTTGAATGGAGCATCGACACCAAGGTGGAGCGCATTGAGCCGCGCTGCGAAATCACTCCCAGTGGCGAGCAGTGGTTTGATTTCTCGATGCAATTCGAATCGACGGGTGGCGAAAAGTTTTCCGCGGCCGATATTCAGCGATTGGTGCTGGGGGGACAAAGCCACACCAAATTGCGCAACGGAAAGTACGCTCTACTGGATACCGGCGCGGTCGAGGAGCTCCAGGAGGTTCTGATTGATACCGCCCCAAAGCAGTCCCCGGATGGTTTTAGATTTCGCTCGGATCAGGCGGCGTATCTCACCGCCACACTCGAGCAGCGAAACGGCTGGAAAGTCGCCACCCCCCGTTCCTGGCAAGAGGGAATGGGTAGCGTGGGGAAGGTGAGTGACATCGACCTTGGTAAGTTCAAGAACATTCTGCGACCGTATCAGGCCGAGGGGATTCGATGGCTCTGCAAACTGAGGTCGAATGGCTTTGGTGGAATCCTCGCGGACGAAATGGGGTTGGGAAAAACCCTCCAGGCGCTGGCTTACGTTTCGATTACGCGACGTTCAAGCGACGGGGCGGGATCGGGTCCGTGTCTTGTGGTATGTCCGACCAGCCTGGTTTTCAACTGGGTTGCCGAGGCGGAAAAGTTTGCACCCGGACTCAAAGTATTGGCGTTGCAGGGGGCAAGCCGGGCGAGGGATTTTAAGCGAATCGCTGATTGCGATCTCATTGTGACGAGTTATGCGTTGCTCCGTCGCGACGCCGGACAGTATGGAGGAGTTGAGTTCGACACAGTCATTCTGGATGAGGCGCAGCACATCAAGAATCGGCAAACGCAGAATGCCCTGGCGGTCAAATCCGTGGCGTGCCGGCATCGATTGGTGCTGACGGGTACGCCGATGGAAAACTCGGTGCTCGATCTATGGTCGATTTTCGACTTCCTGATGCCGGGCTACCTGGGTGCGGTGAACGATTTTCGGGATCGATATGAAGTGCCGCTTGCGAAATCAAAGGACCCGGTTATTCAAGATCGGCTCGGTCGCCGGGTCCGGCCGTTCATCCTGCGACGACTCAAACGGGAAGTGGCGAAGGATTTGCCCGATAAGATTGAGCAGGTCAGTTATTGCGAACTGACGACTGACCAGCGGGCTGTCTATCAACAGATTCTCGACGCGGGCCGTAAAGAAGTGCTCGAGTCAGTGGACAAGAACGGCTTCGGCAAAAGCAGGATGGTTATCTTTACGGCGCTATTGCGACTGCGGCAGATTTGCTGCGATTTACGGTTGCTGAAATCGGACGCAAGCGTTTCAAAGTCGCCATCGGGCAAAATGGAAATGTTCAACGAATTACTGGAGGAGATCGTCGATGGCGATCATCGCGTCCTGGTGTTCAGTCAGTTCACCACCATGCTCGGATTGCTCCGGGAACAACTGGATGAGGCGGGCGTGGAATTCTGCTACCTCGATGGATCAACAACGAATCGCGGAGAAGTGGTAAACCGGTTTCAACGCGGCAAGATCCCGGTGTTTCTGATCAGTTTGAAAGCGGGTGGAGTCGGACTGAACCTGACGGGGGCCGACACCGTAATTCATTTTGATCCCTGGTGGAACCCGGCGATTGAGGATCAGGCTACGGGTCGTGCTCATCGAATCGGGCAGAATCGAGTCGTGACGTCATTCAAGCTCATCACGCGTGATACGGTTGAGGAGAAGATTCTCAAACTGCAGGAGAAAAAACGCACAGCCATCAGCGCTGTGTTTGGTGGCGAGGAACAATTGTCCGAGGCCCTCAACTGGGACGATGTACAGGATTTGTTTGCGTAACAGCCGGCAGATGCGGGACCGGAGTCGGGTCAGTTGTTGATGATATCGCTCATCTTGAAGATGGGCAGGAACATGCAGATCACGATCGTGCCAATAATCACACCGAGCACAACGATCAACAGGGGCTCAATGAGCGAGGTCAGGCCGGAGAGCGTGGTGTCGATTTCCTCGTCAAGAAAGTCAGCGACTTTTTCGAGCATTGAGTCAATGCGACCAGTCTGCTCGCCGGCGGATATCATACGGATAATCATAACCGGGAAAATCGGGTGCCGCCCCAATGCGGTGGCAATACCGTCGCCTTTCTCAATGTCCGTGGTAGCGCTGTTGATGGACTTCTCCATTCCGGTGTGGCCGCAGGTATTGGCAACGATGTTGAGCACTTCGAGAATGGGAACACCGCTCCGAATGAGCGACGCCAGGGTACGGGCAAATCGTGCGAGACAAATCTTGTGGGCAATGTCGCCGAAGATGGGCATGCGAATCCGAATGCGATCCCAGAAGATCCGGCCGTTTTTCGAGTCGATGAACTTCAACCAGCCCCAAACCGTTCCACCCGCGATGCCGCCAATCATGTACCACCACTTTTTCATGAAATCGGAGACGTCCAACAGCATTTGCGTTGGCTTGGGCAGGTCTTTGCCGAAACCGCTGAAGATGTCGCCGAACACCGGCACCACCTTGACGATGAGAAAGACGGTAATGGAAATCGCGACGCACGTGACGACCGTGGGATACATCATCGCGGACTTGATCTTCTTGTGCATCCGCGCGGTGTTTTCCAGATACGTCGCGAGGCGGTCGAGAATCTCCTGCAACAGACCGCCCTTTTCGCCCGCATCAACCATATTGACATAGATGCGCTCGAAAACCTTGGGGTGACGCTTCAGAGCGGCGGCAAACTGGTCGCCACCCTCCACGCGGGACGTGACATCGCGGATGATGTCCTTCATCAGCTTATTGCTGGTCTGTTCGGCCAGGGTCTGCAACGACTGTACAATTGCAATACCTGCGTCGATCATCGTCGCCAGTTGGCGGGTAAACATGACGAGATCAGACAGCGGCACACTACCACCACCGGCCTTGCCCTTTTTGGCCTGAGATTCGTTAATCGACGAAACGAGTAGATTGCGTCCAAGCAGCGCCGCGATCGCTTCCGGCTCGCTGGGTGCGTCAATTGTATTCCGGATTTCTTTTCCGGTTCCAGCTTCGCGGGCAGTAAAGGCAAAAGTGGGCATGTAACGTGGGGGAACTTGTGAGGTCAACAGGCGAAAATTTCAAGTCAAACATTCCGATTCGCGTGGTCGGGGCGCATTCGGGCAGGGCTCCGGTTTGTAGTCCCGCCTTCAGGCGGCCCGGGGGCAATGTTCATCGCATCCCGCCGGAACCGCCTGAAGGCGGAACTACGAACGGGGTGCATGCCTCTGTGGGGCTCCGCCCGAATGCGCCCCGCTGTCGGCCGATCTGAAACGCCACTCGGGGCGCAAGAATCGGATGGTTTGACCGGGCTGAAAACCGGATGGTGCGCACGAGAGGACTCGAACCTCCACGGCCGTAAGGCCACCAGATCCTAAGTCTGGTGCGTCTGCCGGCCTCATAACCCATTACCGGGCATTTCTTCGAACGCAACTGGAGAAATGCAAAGTGTCAAAGACATGTCTGAAACAGCCCGTGTCCGGTTTTTGTGCCGGTTCCGGAAATCAATCCCCATCCAAACGCCTCAAGTTCATCAAAGTCCTCGACGGCCGCAAGCAGCCCATACGCGGACTCTGGAAGCGTGGCGACAAGTTCTATGCCCGTCTCGCGATTCGCGATGCCAGCGGCAACGAGCAGGACAAGCGCGTGCCCCTTTCCGCACTGACGGTGGCCGATGCACGGGAGGAACTCGCCAGCGTCAAGAAACTGCGCCGCCTCAACATTCTACCCACACCGCAACGGGCTCCCTTCCTGTCCGATTACCTTGAAACCTATTTGCGGGACGCAAGCCTCGTCAAACGCCCGCGCACCGTGGGCTTGGAACGCACCCACCTGAATCACTGGGGAAGATCCATCGGCCATCTCCGACTCGGCCAGATAGCCAAGCGCCATCTCCTCCTATTCCGTTCACAGAAGCTGTCTGAAGGCTGGTCTCGACGCACGGCCAACCTCTCCATTGTCGCCCTTGGTAACCTGCTCAAGCATGCCATCGATGCCGGTTGGCTTTCATCTCTTCCGACCGAAGGCGTTAAACAGCTCAAACACGTTCCCAAGCGGAAACGCTTGTTCGCATGGGCGGAAATCGAAGCCGTTTGTTCCGCTGCAATCGCCCACACCAAGAATGGGCAGACGCTTGCCGATTACATCAAGCTCATGTGCTTCTGCGGCAGTCGCCGCGACGAGACGCTGCGCCTCAAATGGTCTGACGTGGACTGGGACAACCTGCAATTGACCATCGGCTCTGACGGTCTGGCCAAGAATCACCATGCCCGGACAGTCGATTTCAACGACCCGCTTGCCAACCACCTTCAGGACATGAAAAGACGGGTCAGAAACGATTCTGAGTGGCTTTTCACATCCCCTAGAATCCCCGGTGGAACGTCCCGGTTTAAGACCATGATGGAAGGACTGCGCACTGCCCGCAAGGAATCAGGTCACTTGGATTTCGGATTTCACCACTGCCGGGTTTACTTCGCCAGTTCATGCGTTATGAGCGGCGTCGATTTCCCTACAACGGCCGCTTGGCTGGGGCATCGTGATCAGGGATTCCTGCTTTCCCGTGTCTATGCCCGTCTCAACAATCAGCACCGCATTGCCCAGTCACGCATTGTCCGATTCTCCTAGCCTTGGACGGCCGTGCTTTTCCAGCACAAGGGCATTCAGAATGTTGTAGGCCCGGATTGATTCCACCAGTCGGCCGGGGCTGAAGTAAAGCCGCTCCACCAACTGCACCAACCGACGCGCGGCGGCAGAGGGGTTCCGGGTTCCCGCCTCCCACCGGCGCAGCGTGTCCATGCTGCCCCCCAGCAGCGCGGCCATTTGCCCCCGCGTCAGCCGGCAACTCCGGCGCATTTCCCGGATGCTCGTTCTTGTTCCCTCGGGTCTAGGAACCATGTGCTTGGCCAGAAAAGCCAGCACCTCACTCGGTATCAATTCAGTCAT
>CALBIE010000637.1 GCA_937893495.1 uncultured Verrucomicrobiales bacterium
AATGGCCGCAGGACCAGATGATTGATCGCATCGGTCAGACTCTGGTTGCGTCGTGCATCACAAACGACAAGACCTGGGAACAGCAACTCATGAAGGCGACGAACATTGATCGCCTGAACATCGGTGCACTCCCCACGATCAAGCTCGATTGGCTGCAACCGCACGAGGGCAATATCGTGGACTTCCTGTTTCGAACTCGCGCCTTTCAGATGCCACCGGAACGGATGGAGAAATGAGGCTGCATTCGAAAAACAAAAAAGCCGTGCCACCAGGTTTCCGGAGCCGCACATTTCAAGACAATCAGCGGGCACCTCGAACGGCGGTTCCATGAAGAAGCGAATAAGGTGGAGGATCTGTCGCTGTGACATTTCGCAGCGGACAGAAATTCGGTGCGCTTGACTGGAGTTTCGACCGGATCGCCTGAGCGGACTATTTCAATTCACGCAACTCAAGTTTACGAAACTCCATCGGAGCGCCTTCCGCCTGAAAACCGATATGGCCCCGGGCCGGCATAATGCCCGTGGCCTCCCACGCGAGTTTGCCGTTGCACCAAAAACTGACTTTGTCATTCACGACCTGCACCCGCCACTCGTTCCATTCGCCGGACTTGTGTTGCAACGCCGGAACGGTATGCGCGCCCGTCAGCTTGCCGCCGACGATGCCGCCCTCGGAACCCTTGGCCAGATTGAGTTGATTGTTGCCGGCGTCCTTGCGACACCGAATGTAGAAGCCGCTGTTGTATTTCTCCCGCAACGCCCGCCATTCGAAGCGCATCTCGAAATTACCAAAATCCCCGGTCGTCACCAGATGCGGTTTACCACCACCGGTCAAATGAATGACACCGTCGAGAACCTTCCAGTTTTTCGGAGCCGGATCACCGTCCTTTTGACCTGAAAAACGCCAACCGGTGAAATCCTTGCCGTTGAATAACGGCCTGAATCCAGCGCCATCTGCCGCCCTTATTGAAGCCGTAACACCGACCGACAGGGCAAGAAGTAATCCAAAATAGTGGTGACGAAGCTTTTTCATGGAGCTTCGACGCCTTCGCAATCGAATGATGACAAACAAAATTGCGGCAATCAAAGTGAGCTTCGCAGGCAGAAAGAAAACGGATTTCCGATTCAGTGTAATGTACGTTCAGTAATTACCACCCGCAGTTTTCCACGGCCCCTGAGCAAACTCTTCAGCAGCAGCGGAATCGAACGGCACGTGGCAGCAGAAGGTTTTGGCGCAAGGACGGCATTACGAGAGATTCCGATCATACTGAACGTCAGCACACGTTGGCTATCTTCCCTTTCATTTGGCCGTCAGCAAAAAGGAATGTGTCGCCTTTGTATTTGCCTTTGAGTTCACGCGCAATCGGCGATCGCGCATTGATAACCGTGACAGCGTGTTTTCCAAACGCCGTATCAATTCCGCCGCCACGCGGCAGAATGAAATAAAAGTTTTTCGCACGGTTGACCGTAACCTCAACCAGTGCTCCCGTGCCGATCTCCTCGTCCGATTCATAGTCCGGCACTCGATAAGCCTCGAGCGTGCGAAGGTCTTCGAGCATGGCTTCGTACTGCATGGCATGGCCACGGGCAAGGTAGGACGCCTCGGTAGCCCGCGTGTCATATTTGCCATCGGATGAAACTTCATCGCCGGTGGCCCCTTCGCGAGCGGCTCCAGCGGCACTTTCGTGATCCGCCATGGTCGCGCGGAATTTCTCAATCACGGCACGAATTACTGCGACTTTGTCCATAAACGAAACGTCTTTTAGCAACAACGAACCAGCCTGGATAGAAGAACGATTTTCCGAAACTGAAAGCATGAGCCCAAAGCGGCGCGACACCGTCCGGTCGCGAAACGGCCAACCCTCCGTTGGTGCGAATGCTCAACCACCGCGAATCGATTGGATGACGTCCCGGATATTTCAAACGAGGGGACGCCTCTCCATGAACGTACGCTGACCAAAGGAAAAACCAAAACAGTGAACTACTTCTGTGGCGTGGCTTCTACCATCCCCTCCAGAGGCACAAATCGGTGTCGCAGCTCCCTCGTCGCGCTGACATCCCAAAGTCGAAAACCCATCGGGCGTTTGTCAAAATTCTTGCTCGTCGTCTCGCCGTTCACAAGTTGGATACCGTTGTAGTCATTGACGATATGCCGATGCGTGTGTCCGGCCAGAAACGCAACCACGCCGTTCCTTTCGCACAGCAACAGAAGTTCCTTCCGTTTCGCCAGAGGCAGGTTGTAGTAGGACTCCTTTTCATCGGGTTGGTTAAGAAACAACGGATAATGGACGACAACAATCGCTGGCGAGCCCTTCGCATTGGCCGATTGCAATGTTTCCTTAAACCACGCGTCATGCCGTTCCGATTCGCCTTTGACCGGCGCCTTCCATAACTGGGTGTTGGCGATGACCAAAGTGTAGCCCTTATGCTCGACGGAATAGTAATCCTTGCCAATTTTCTCGCGATAGCGATTGAGCGATTCAAGCGTCGGTTCGTTTTTCACATCGTGGTTGCCCGCGGCGCAGTAGCACGGCAATTTGAAACCCGCCCGAATTGAGTTGAAGTCAGCAAAGGATTTGTCGTTGGACGTCTGCACCAGGTCGCCGCAAATCACCACAAAGTCCGGCCTCATCGCGTTAATCTGTTTCACCGCCAGTGTGAATGTTTTCACGTCGTGCTCGTAGCCGCCCATGCCGAGTTGGGTGTCGCACATCTGAACGAAAGAAAAAGCCTCCTGCTTCGCGGCAGCGGATTGAAGTGGCACCTTATCATCTGCAACCAAATGGATTACGGAGAGAACCGCAAATAACAGCACTATCGGAAGACGAGGCCGCA
>CALBIE010000638.1 GCA_937893495.1 uncultured Verrucomicrobiales bacterium
TTGAACTCGATCAGGTAGATCTCGCCGCCCGGCCGCAGCGCCTTGTGAATCGACTGGAGCGTGCTCTGGGGATATTCGAAGTGATGATAGGTGTCGCAGATGAAAACCAGATCGACGGACCCCGGTTTCAATCGAGATGACTTGGCCGTACAAAGAACGGTGGAAATATTCTTCAGCTTCAGTTCCCGTGCGCGGTTTTCGATGTGGCTGAGAAACTTGGGGACGATATCCACGGCGATTACCGTTCCTTTCGGTCCGACGGCCGCCGACAGATACGGCGTGAACAAGCCGGTGCCCGCACCGATGTCGGCCACGGTCTTGCCTTTCCCGAGGGCGGCCTTCGCTACAATCGCTTCGCGATGATCGTAAACTTCCCTGCCTTCCCGCTCGAAGCGTTCAACAAATGCGCCCACCTTGAGGTCCGGTGCGAGAAAACTTTTGTTGATGCCGGGATTCACGCTTTGCTCCGCCGCGGGTGCATTGCCGATAGAAAACAGCACTGCCCATAGGATCGGAATCCGGACCAACGATTGTCCCCAAGTACCCTGCGTGAGCCGATTTCGGCCCCGTGAAGAAATGAGCAACCGGATTCCGCTCCATGAAACTGGTAGCAGCCGACGTAAGGAGGCTCCAAACTCTTTCGTCCGAATCCGTATGAGCCTCCTTACGGCTGCTACGATTTTTGGATTCAAAGCGTGAAGATGTTTTGAAAAATCTCTCCCTGCACATGCACCGGGACGCCTCCTCACCCTGTGCCTCCCCATGAACCCGCCCCCCCCCTCACCCCATCCCTCTCCCCCAGTGGGGGAGAGGGATGGGGTGAGGGGGCGTCCCGGTTCATGGCCTCGATTCGCGTCCAATCGTTGGAGGTTCCCCCTTCCCATGAACCTCTCGGACCGAGGGACGCCCGGTGATAGCACCGGGCCTGCAAGTTGTAGGCCGGGTCCCCTGACCCGGCGCATCGGGTTCAAGGGGACACGGCGCGGAGGCGGAAGGGCGGGAGAGGGGGATTCCGCGATCAGCGAAACACTTTGAGAACGGAAACAGTTTTGGTTTGCTTTCATAATCTGCTGTATGGACGAATCCGCCATTAAATCACTCACCCGATTTTGCCATTCCTTTGAGCGGATTTCCCGGCCAGGTATCGGATCGTTCCCAGAAGGCGTCGGCGCGGCCACCATAGTAATCGTTGAGCACAGCGTCGATGACCGCGCTGGTGCGCAGTGCCGATGCCCCGGTGCTCGGGCAGCGGCCATTCCCGTTCAGCTCATCAACGATGGATTGAATCATTGGCTGATGGACATGTTCCGGCGTCGGAACATCGATGTCCTGTCGTTGATCATTGATGGTCAACTCAATCGGGGTCAGGTCGAAACAAGGAGTGGCGATGGTCCCGTGTGAGCCAGTGATTTCAAGTCGATCAATCTTCGAGTCAGCGTTGAAATCGAACGTGGCCTGCCCGGCGATCCCCGGGTCGTGTTGCCATTGCAGGTCAACGCGATCCTCGGCTTCGTATTGCCTGCTACTGTTCGATGCACGGCCGGAAGTGTTTTTCAAGGGGCCGAGAATGAAATCGATGATATCGAGCGCGTGGCAGCCGAGGTCGAGGAACAGCCCGCCGCCGGAATGTTCGGGCTGCAGTCGCCAGGGAAGGGGCCTTGCGTCGGAAACATCGGTCATCGTTTGCGTGCAGTGATAAGACACGGAGCGTAGTTCGCCGATCTGTGGGAGCAATTCCTTCACCTTGATGAAACGCGGCAGGCAGCGCCGATAGTACGCAACAAACAGAGGAGGTTCGGCGCGCTCAAACGCCGCGATCATTTCCCGACACTCGGTTGCGCTCCGGGCCATCGGCTTCTCCACGTATGCGGGCTTTCCCGCGGCGGCAATCTTGAGTGCGATTTCCAGATGCGAACCGGGCGGAGTGGCGACGTAAACGGCATCCACCTCAGCGTCCGCGATGAGCGCATCCGCCGTGTCATACCAGCGGGGAACGCCATGTCGCCGGGCGTAGTCTTGCGCCAGGTCGCCGTCGCGGCGCATGACGGCCACCAGCTCGCTGGCAGTGGCCTTCTGAAAGCCGGGCCCGCTCTTCACTTCGCAGACGTCGCCGCAACCAATGATTCCCCAACGAATGGACATGGGGTGAATGTGATTGGGCAGGCCGTCTTTTGGCAAGCACGTTGCCATTGGAACCCGCAAGATTGGCTTTGGGCATATTCGGCTGATGTTCCCGGAGCGCGGCGTTTACGCCGCAGAAACATTCACTTGCAACCATCGGTATCGGGATACGGAAGCTTTCTGCACGGCGACGCCCCTGCGGACTGAAGTCCGCGCTCCCATGGCGGGCTCCGCCCGAATGCGCCTGTTGGTTTGACAATTCGCACCTTGTATTTCCAGACATAGGGAAGCATGGTATCTCATCCACTCCCAAACCGCCGTTGACCGATGAGGACAAACTTTTTTCGATTTTTCCGGGCTGTTCTTTTGATCATTTCCTTTGCATCGCGCGTTACGGCTGATTCCTGGAGACCGGCAAGAGAATTTGACAGTTATTCTGACGCGAGCAATTACGTTGCCCACGTCATTCCGGGCAAGAACGGAGTGAAGCCCAGGATGAGCGTGTATGCCGTGGCGGGCGGGAAACGGACGCCGGCATGGGAAACCCGGCTCAACAATCGGGTCAGTCCGGGATCCGTCCATGTCTCTGACTTCGGTAATCATGTCATTACGTTCGATAATTGGGCCTCGGTCGGGTACGGGGATGACGTGGTAGCCATTTATAATCGAACGGGCTTGGTGGCAAAGTACTCACTTGAGTCTCTTTTTAATCGGCCTTCCGATGAAGAGTTGCGGGCAGGGGCAAGAAAACTGGCAGCGAAGCGAAAGGGAATCCACGGAGGTGACTACCTGAAGGAACATGTTGATTTCTTAAAGGAGTACAATAAGCAGCGTGGCTATTTCAGGGAGAGGTTCATGCACACGACCTCGTCCCGATGGTGGCAACAGCACAGCTTCGGTTTTTTTGACGGGCCGCATTATTGCCTTTGGGTGGACTGGGAGTCGCGCTGGATTGCCTGGAATCTTGAAACTGGAAAGGTGGATTCGGTTCAACCCAATCAGACCAAGCGGTGGAATGAACGGGCGCGTTGGAGGGTCTTAAGCTGCATTAAGGAAAAGGGATTGACGTCTTCGGATATCCGGTATTTTGGAAACGTGAAGGACCCGAAGGACAAGTCGCTCATCGAAGAGCAGTTGAAGCATGCTAGTTTTTCTACCGGGTTTTCGTCCAGGACCGGAAACACGGTACCTGCGGTGTATGTCTATTACAGTGAATCAGACCAACGTAAAACGGCCGACCAGATTTTGGTGGACTGGAATCACCCTCCGAGTGACGCCGAGCGGAAACGCCGACGGCTTGAGTACGAGTATCGATTCTTGGGTTCTCTTAATCTTTCTGTGACATTTCCAACCGCTCCAAAGAAAGGTGAAGGCAATCTCGTCGTTTACCTTTTGGAAAAGGGCGCCAAACTGGATGCAGTGCCCGTTCACTTCATCGCCGCTGCGTTGGAGTATTCTTATCCGTATAACTTCCGCAATCAAGGCGATGCCCATCTCGAAAAGAACGTGAACTTCTCGATTAGAGGAGTTACTCCCGGTCGATACGACATCCATGCAATTTGGGACAAGGTGCCGCCACTAAACGGCGAGAAACCTCCGTTTGCATCCACCAAGGGCGATTGGGTCGCTGACAAACCGGTTGAGGTGGACATCAAAGCAGGCAAGGTTATCAGTGATGTGTCGGTAAATTGTACCAAACGCGTGCGTTGATTGCCGACATTTTTCTGGCCATTTTCTTGGGTGCGAGTTATCCAACCGGCCCATGAACACCCTGTTTGCCCAGGCGGACGCCGCTGCGATCAGCAACTGGCCAATTGCCGTTTTTCTCATCAGCGTTGTCTTCATCATCGTGGCCATCACCGTGCTGCGGGTGCATGCGTTCGTGGCGTTGATCCTCGCGGCATTGCTGGCCGGCTGGTTGACCGGTGGTGAACCCGGTTTCATGGTCGCCACGGTCCAAAGTGTTTCGGCCGGGTTCGGCGCGACGGCGACCGGAGTCGGTCTGGTCATCGCCCTGGCGGCCATCATCGGAATGTGTCTGCTGGAAAGTGGCGCAGCCGATCGAATCGTCCGCACGTTTATCCACACGTTTGGCGAGAAACGAGCGGGTTGGGCGCTGCTGACGAGCGGATTCGTGCTGTCGATTCCCGTGTTCTTCGACACGATGTTTTTCCTCGTCATTCCGCTGGCTCGTATGCTCGCGATTCGAACCGGGAAGAATTACCTTTTCTTCGTGATGTGCATTGGCGCGGGTGGTGCGATCACTCACTCGATTGTGCCGCCGACCCCCGGTCCGTTGTTGGTGGGCAACGAACTCAACCTGAACCTGGGCACGATTATTGTCGCGGGTGTTCTCTTCGGTATTCCGCCGGCCATCATCGCGATGTGGTTTGCCAAATGGGTGGACAAGCGCGGGCCGATTCCAGTTCGCGAAACCGCCGGTGCGCCGCTCGCTGACATGAAGGCGGCGATTGACAAGAAGGAAGACGAATTGCCGTCCTTTCTGGCCTCCATCATGCCGATTCTCTTGCCGGTGATTCTGCTGGGCGCGTTTTCATTTGTGGACATGGTCGAGGAAACCGGGAAACGCGGTGAAGGCGCGATCCATACCGCTGTCGTTGAACGAATCAGCAATGGATTCACCGGTACGGAAATGGAGAAGTCGGTTGCGATCAAGAAGGCCTTTGAGGCGGAACTTGATAAGCCGCAGAATCACACCCAGGTTCACGCCGTCCTCAAGTTTCTTGGCGACAAGGTTATCGCCTTGGGATTGGGTGCGTTTTTGTCCGTTCTGCTTTACATGAAGCAGGCGAAACTCTCGGTGCAAAAGGTGGGCGACAAATTTGGCGGACCACTGGAGACGGCGGGCGTCATCATCCTCATCACCAGCGCGGGTGGCGCGTTCGGAAAGATGATCAAGCAGACGGGCATCGCCGACGTGATGCAGCATTACGGGCAGGAGTATAATCTCAATTACATCGTCCTCGCCTGGGTGGTCACCGCACTGGTGCGTATCGCGCAGGGCTCGGCGACCGTCTCGATGATTACGGGTGTCGGTCTTATGTCGGGACTCTTGCAGACCGTCGATTTGCCGTATCACGTCGTTTACATCTACCTTGCCATCGGCTTCGGATCGATTACCTGCTCATGGATGAACGACAGCGGCTTCTGGATTGTCGGCCGACTCAGTGGTTTCACCGAGCGCGAAACGCTCCGCACCTGGACACCCATGTTGACCATCATCGCGGTCGTGGGATTGATTGAGGCGTTTGTCTTCTCGATAATCCTGCCGATGAAGTAAAGCGGACGAAGACTGGCCGGCCGGGTCGGGAAAGCGGAGGTAAAGATGCTTGGCGCGGTCCAAGACCGGTGGACTATCGCGCCAGCGTCTGGAGAGTGCGGTGTCTTCAGCACCGCTTTTCCGGGAACTGACGCGCATCATCTCCCCATGAGCCGGGACGCCCCCTCACCCCGTCCCTCTTTCCCAATGGGGGAGAGGGTGCCCGACTTGTCGCGCCGAAGCTCGAAGCTCGAAGCTCGAAGGGCGAAGGGCGAAGGGCAAAGGGCGAAGGCGGAAGGGCGGGTGAGGGGGATTTCGGGTTCATGGCGGCGATGCGAAAATCGAAAATTGGCGCTCCGTTCGGAATTCACCGTCTTCTCTTCCGACTTATAGTCAGTGGACAGGAAGCGGATGCGCACACCGGCTCCTTTGGTCGTCTGCGTTGCTTGCCTTCCGGGCGAATCATTCTATAACCCCTGCCATGAGCCCTTTGAGATTTCGCGGTGTGGTAGCTTTTTTCACTGTCCTGCTTTTTTCCGTTTGCAGTATGAAGGCGCCGGTGCCCAAAAGCATCAAGACGCCGACCACGCCGTCTGATTGTCCGCCGGAGTTGCGCCTGCTGAAGCCGGGCATCAAGTTGACCGAGGTCGTCAAGGATCCGGACATCATGACGCCGACCGGAATCGACGTGGACGCATTGGGGCGCATCTGGGCGGTCGCCAATCACACGCACTTCCGCCCAGATGCTTATGATGGACCGAAGCACGATGAGATTCTCGTGTTCACCGACCGAGATGGCGATGGTCGTGCGGAGGAGCGGCGGGTGTTTTACAACCAGACGGATGCCACGACGGATCTCGAACTCGGACCGGACGGATGGCTGTATCTGGTCGAGCGCGATCGCGTGCTGCGGGTGAAAGATTCCGATGGCGACGGCGTGGGCGATGTCGAGGAGAACATCGCCGTGCTGAAGACCGAGGCGGATTATCCGCACAACGGAATGGCGGGAATTGCCTGGCATCCGAGCGGAGACCTGGTTTTTGCCCTTGGCGAAAATTATTGGAGGGAATGGACACTCGCCGGCACGGATGGACGCACGGTCACCGGCACGGGCGAAGGCGGGATTTTTCGATGCCGGCCTGATGGATCGAAACTGCGTCGGATCGCCCGCGGGTTCTGGAATCCCTTCGGCGTTTGTGTCCGGCCGGATGGCGAAATCTTTGCCGCCGAGAATGATCCTGGCAGCCGTCCGCCCTGCCGGTTGATTCATGTGGTTGAAGGCGGCGATTACGGCTATCAGCGCCTCTACGGAAACGCGCCGTTTCATCCATTTGTCTGTTGGAACGGCGAACTGCGAGGGACATTGCCAATGGTTTCGCCGACGGGCGAAGCGCCCTGCGGGGTCGCGCCGTTGGGTGGCGGAGTGATCGTTCCATCCTGGGCGGATCATCGGATTGACTTTTTTCCGTTGAAACGAAATGGCGCGACGTACACGGCCGAGCGAATCGAGATTGTCGCGGGCGGTGATTTCTTCCGACCTACCTGCATCAAACAGGTTTCCCCAACGACCTATTATCTGACGGACTGGGTTTTCGGCTCGTACGAATTGCACAAGAAGGGGCGTATCTGGAAACTCGAAATTGATCCGAAGCTCGCGACGGGGTGGCTGCAACCCACACAACCCGAGCCGATGAATGACGCGGCCAGGTTGGCTCACGAACTCCGCAATGGCCGAAGCACCCTCACGGCGGACGCGCTCGTGAAACTGGCGTCCCATCGCGCGGATCCGTTTCTCGCCCGCGCGGCCCTGCAGGCATTGGCGGGCAAGGCGCGGTTCTGGAATGCGACCATGGTAAATCGATTCAAAGGCACCGCTCGTATCACGGCGATGCTGGCGGTTCGGATGGCCTCGCCGAAAAACGAACTGCTCGCGCGCACGTTCCTTGGCGACTCCGATCCGGATATTCGCTTCGAAGCCCTCCGGTGGATTGCCGATGAGCGGTTGATCGCTTTCAAGAGTGATATCGAAAAGCTGCTGCAGAGTCCCGATCTGGATTTTCAATTGTTTGAAGCCTGTCTGGCCGCCTCCAACGTGCTGGCGGGCAATCCTCGCGCGGGCGTCGCCGACGTGGCGATGCTGCTGCAACGGGTGAAAGACAAAGAGGCACCGACTGCAATTCGCGCCTTTGCGCTTCGCTTGTTGCCGCCGGCTCATGGAAAGCTGACTCACCCTCTGATGAACGAATTGCTGGCGTTGAATAATCCGGAATTATCGCTGGAAGTAGTGCGGACAATGGCCGGGAAAAAAACCGCCGCGTCGCAAAAACTTTTGACCGAGATCGCCGGTGACAAGAGCCGCACGGAAAATCTTCGCGCCGAGGCCATCGTCGGGCTGTCCTCCGGGGCGGACAAGCATCTGGAATTGTTGCTGTCATTGGCGGAAGCCGATGAGGATCCGATACGTGACGAGGCCTTGCGCGCCTTGCGGTTTCTGGAGATCGATGACGCGGGAAAAGAACGGCTCCAGGCCGTGGCAAAACGACGGCCCGATTCGCGCGCACTTGTTGAAGCGGTGGTGGATTCGGGTTCACTTACGCGGGGGCGACCCGATCCGGCCGACGCCGCCGGTTGGCAAAAACGAATTACGTCCCTCGCCGGGCGTGGCAACCCGGAGGTCGGGCGGCGCATCTTTTTCCATTCCAAGGTCGCGCTGTGCGCCACGTGTCATCGGCATTCCGGCTGCGGCGTCGTGCTGGGGCCGGACTTGAGCGCGGTGGCTGCGCGCAACGACGAGCAGTGGTTGATTCATTCGATCGTGAAGCCGAGTGCGGAGGTTTCGCCGCAATATTTTCCCTGGTCCATCGAGACGAAAGACGGTGAGGAATTTGTCGGGATTATGCTGCGCAAGGGCGGCACGAGCGGCCGCGAGTTTTACCGAAACATCAAGGGGAGTGAGCAAAGCTTTTTGAAGGCGGATATCGTCGGGCGCCGCGAGCTGAAATCCTCGCTGATGCCGGAGGGATTGCTGACCAGCCTGACGGATGAGGAAATTCGGGACCTGCTTGCCTTCCTGCAAACAGGCACGGGCGGAAACTGATTCGCGCAGCCCAAGGTGATTCGGTTTTGGTTGTCGGATTGACATGTGCAACATGGGTTCCGGGGCTTTGTGCCCTCGGTAACAGACTTGGACTGGGGATCGCCCAACTGCCCGCTTGCCGCTTCTCTGCAAGTCCCCTACTATCAGATCGTAATAAGGACCAGCGGTCAGTGTTTTTTATGTCCTGCCAGATTGAGTCTGGCCTGAAAATCCTTTTCATTGGACGACTATGAAGCATCGACACCAAAATATCGGTCTGCTGACGTTCCTCGAGCACTGGGGTTTGTTGCTCACCGCCATACTCGCGGTTGTGTCTGCTCAGGTACTGATGTTTTTCGTAAATCTTAGAGACGAGCCGTGGATTTACTTTTTTGCCACGAGCATGGCCCTGCAGATTTCAGGTGCTGCATTGATTATTTACGCAAAGGTTCCGGTTTATCGAAGCGGTCAGGTTTTTACTTTTGGAGTCAAATCCGTGCCTGAGGGTTTGGCTGGATTCTACCGCTGCGGTTGGCGGGTGTTTTTGATCGGTGTGATGCTGTCACTTTGTTTGTTATTGTCGAGATCATGATGGATCTCGCAAAGGGTCTGGACGTGTGCGTGTTCACCGCAGCTTTTTTGCGCATGCTTTTTTTCTTTGTAGCCGCAAAGACGGTGGCGCGTTCTTCCTACGCCGGCGAACTCGGTCGCGAGGGGACTTTCGAGCGAATCAATCGCCGGTGCCAACTCCGATGATGGCGTGCTCTTCGGCCGTTCGATGTTCAGAATTCCTTGTTCAGCAATGGATATTCGCCCTCGATCTAAATGGAACCGAAGATTGACGAACAGGGATTCTTGGTTGTTGAAGGATCGCAGCCCGATTTGGGCTGTGCCGACAGAGTGGAGCGGCGACGGTGCTTTCGCTCCAATCAATCGCTGGCGTCAACTCCGGCGACGGGCAGGCCGCTTGGGACAGTCGCGGGCACCGTTGCGTCGTAGTCGACAGCATTGAGCGAGTCAAGAAATGCCTCCAGCGCGGGGAAGTCTTCGGGACTCAGTGTGAGATGCTTCAAGAGCGGATCCAGCGGCGGCTGGGCCGTGTCATCGCCACCGTCCAGAGTCTCGCTGACGGAGTCCATCAACTGTTCGTAAAAGGTGAATACGTCATTGAGGGTCCGCAGGCGGCCGTTGTGCATGTAGGGGGCGGTGTGTTTCAAATTACGTAGCGTCGGCGTGCGCAACGGAACGCGGCTGTCGGGACCCGAATCAGGCGCGCCAATGAAGTGTGGCTTGAAATCGGAAAGCATCGGGCCACCATGGCATTGTACGCATCCCGACTCGGAAAAAACGCGCAAGCCGCGTTTCTGCAGATCCGTCAAGGCGTTCGTCGCGCCGCGCAGGAAACGGTCGAAGGGTGTGTCGGGGGTCGTCAGCATTCTTTCAAACGCGGCAATTGCGCGGCCGATATTCGCCGGTGTGATTGCTTCGCCCGTTCCCGCGGGAAACGCCAATCGAAATGACCGCCGATATCCGGGGATTTTTACCAGTCGTTCAACCGCCGCTGGCAGGGCGGTGATTCGTTCGGCGCGTTCGCCCAGCATCTCCGACGGGGATTGAATCGGCACCAGCGCCTGGCTTTCGAGGCTTCGCGCGCGTGAATCCCAGAACATGGGAGCGCCGGCTGGATTGGCTTTGACGCCCGCGACGAGGCCGTTGAAGGCCACGTTCAAAAGCGTAGGCGTATTTCTGCGCGGCACGGGAAGCCCGGTTGCGCGGCGGATGATGCGTTCCGGTCCCAATCCAGCCGCGCCGACTCCGATCGGTGTCGCGCGCTGATCCGTCCATCCCAGCGAGGGATGATGGCACGTAGCGCAAGCAACTTCCCGGGTGGCCGACAGAATCGGGTCGAAGAACAACATTCTTCCCAGCACGATTTTGGCTGGAGATGATCGATTATTCGGTGGTTCGGGCGCGTGCCGTGGCAGGGCTTCCAGCCGCATTTCGAGTGGAACTGGGGCGACTGGCGCGTCGGCGGTCGAGGGCGTGAGTAGCGGGCTCGCCGCCGCCTCTGCGAGTTCCGGGTGGCCGGCACTGCACGGCATGTCGTGCAACACGAGGACTCCGCTCACCGCCGCAAACATTATTGGCCGGAATCGAGTCATTCGAAAAATCGATCATCAGTATCCGGGGCGAATCACAAGCTGTCCACATTTTGTAAATCAAACGCCCCACGACTTGCGTCTCGAATAATTGTTAACGGGGGAGGCGGTCATTGGATGATCGAGATGGCACGTCCTCCAGGCCATTGCACCCGCAACATTTCGACAATTAACCATCCTTTCCCGGCTATCGTTACGCACTGTGCCTTGATGGAACCGTAGATTGAGGAACGGGGATTGCTGATGGTCGAGAGTGTCGGCGGCCTGGTCCGTGGTCTTTTCGCTTTACGCCCGGAACAAGAGGGGTGATTCTAATGGGCGAATCAACACGTGCCATAACTGGTAATGAAGCCCCAATCGCATCCCTGCAACCATCCGCAGTTGAGCCGCCGCTCGATGATTCAGGCGGGCGCGCTCGGGCTGCTCGGCTTCGGGGCAAATCATCTGTCATTGCTAGAATCCTCGGCGAGTGAGCACGGTGTGGTCGCAAAGACGCCGCCTCCCACCGCCAAGTCAGTCATTTATATTTTTCTTTCGGGTGGCTTGTCGCATCACGACACCTTCGACATGAAACCCAACGCGCCGTTGGAGATTCGCGGCGAGTTCAACGAAATGGCCACTCGGACGCCGGGATTGCGGATTTGCGAACACCTTCCCGGACTGGCCAGCCGCAGTCACTTGTGGTCGGTGTGTCGGTCGTTGACCCACGGTTCGAACGAACATTCTCAGGGGCACCACATTATGCTCACCGGTCGCAAGGATTTGCCGGTGGGATTTGATTCGCGCGGGCCGAAGGAAACGGATCATCCTTCCATCGCGGCCATTGCCAATGCGGTCATGGCACCCAGGAACAATCTGCCGCCCGCAATCGTTTTGCCGGAGAAGCTGGTGCATCGAACAGGGCGGGTGATTCCCGGGCAGTTCGCCGGCTATATGGGACCTCGGCGCGATCCATTTTTTGTGGAAGCGTCGCGTTTCAACTCAGCCACTTACGGGGCGTATCCCGAGTATTTGTTCCATCACGAACGAGGGAAGGAAGATGGAAGCCATCTGAAGTTTGATGCCCCGAGTCTTTCGCTCCCGGAAGGTCTGGAGATGGGGCGATTGCAGAATCGACTCGCCTTGCGAAACCATCTCGACAAGCAGCAGGCATATCTCGATCAGGCTGCCGGCAGTGATCAGATGGATCGCTATCGGCAAATGGCGGTTTCGATGTTGTCTGACCCGAAAGTGCGGGCCGCGTTTGAAATTGAAAATGCCGACCCGAAACTGCTCGCTCGTTACGGAAATAATTCCTTCGGTTGGTCGCTGTTAATGGCCCGTCAGATGGTGGAAAGCGGCGTCCGACTGGTGCAGGTGAATCTCGGCAACAATGAGGCATGGGATACCCATCAGGCGGCGTTTCCCAACCTGAAAAATTTCCTGCTTCCACCAATGGACAAGGCGGTATCCGCGCTACTGGACGATTTGAATGAGCGCGGGTTGCTGGACGATACGCTGGTGGTGATGGCAAGTGAGTTCGGACGCACGCCAAAGATTTCCAAAATACCCAGCGCCAAGTTGCCCGGGCGTGATCACTGGGGCGCAGTGCAATCAGTCTTTTTTGCGGGTGGCGGAATTCAGGGAGGCCGGGTAATTGGATCCACGGACAAGTTTGGCGGACATCCCGCCAGCGATCCGCAACGGCCCGAAAACATGGCGGCGACTATTTATCATTCCCTCGGCATTCCCCGTGAAATGGTCTGGCACGATTCGATTCAACGCCCGTTCTTTGTCTATTCCGGCGAGCCGATCAAGGGGCTGTTGATGTAAAACGGCTTAAGGCCTGCCTGTCGGTGGTCATTCGATTACGAAGGATAATCAATGAAGTAATCACATGGAGTATCTCGTGCCAGGAATTGTCGGAGGAATTGTTGGCGGTGCAGTCGTCCTTGTCGGAGTTATCGTGATATTGCAATGGCAGCTGCGGCACGGCGGTTCCGACGCCATTGGTCTGACCCTGGATGTTTCGCGGAACTATTCCGAAATTCGCCTCGTAGGCCACGAACTCCGTTCTGGTGGTTTGTGGGTTAGTTGTGAAAATACCGGCAAGCGGCTGGCACAGTGCCTTTTGTTCTCACTGAAGGTGTTTGAAGAAGGCAAGCTGGTTGACCAGTACGACCTGTTTGGTGAAGACATTCCAGAAGGTCAAACTACCGACCAGATACTGAAACTTCTGAACGCTGATCGCGAACAAATTGATTTGGCGGGCCGAAGATATGAAATCACGTTTCGGTCTGCGCAGTCTTCCAACTGACGCTGTGGAACTCTTGATTGCGAAGTTGCTTTTTTCCCCCTGATGGCAAATGAATCGGGCGTGAAGCGGATTCTGATTCTGGGTGCGGGCTATGTCGGGCAACCCCTTGCGCATCGCATGGTTGACGAAGGCCACGAGGTTTGGGTCGCCAGCCGGACCGGAGCGATTTCTGCGGTTCCGGCCACCGCACGTTTGAAGAGTGTCATCGTCGATGTTACGGATGCAGGCTCGTTCGCGCGTCTGCCCGGTTCATTCGATCAGGTGATTAATTGCGTTTCTTCCAGCCGGGGGGGGGTGGAGGTTTACCGAGCGGTGTTTCTCGACGGATCACGAAATCTTATCGAATGGATGAAGGCGAATCCGCCCGGGCGCGTCATTTTCACGAGCAGCACGAGTGTTTACGGGCAGGTGGATGGTTCGCTCGTCGATGAAGAAAGCGAAACCAATCCGGCGGGCGAAACGGGCCGGATTCTGGTGGAAACCGAGCGACTCTGGCATGATTCAGGACTGCCCGTGACGGTATTGCGTATTGCGGGAATCTATGGTCCGGATCGCGGGCATCTCTTCCTGAAATACCTTCGCGGCGAAGCGCAAATCACCGGCGATCCAAATCGTTATTTCAATCAGATCCATCGAGACGATGTCGTTGGTGCAATCGCTACCGCTCTCACTTGTGATGCGCCCGTGCCGGTATGCAATGTCTCCGATGATTCGCCGATCTCACAGATTGAATTCTTTCAATGGCTGTCGGATACGTTGAAGCGCCCGTTACCGGCATTCAGTGATGGTGAATTGAAAAGGAAACGAGCAGTGACCAACAAGCGCGTGTCCAATCGGCGACTGAAGGAGGAGCTTGGTTGGCAGTTGAAGTATCCGACGTTTCGGGCCGGTTATCTCAGCGAGATGGTTCGACTGGGTCCGAAGGACACTGCCGCTTAACCGACCCGAAAACTGATCCGTTGCACCACTTCCCGCCCGAAGCTGTGCTGGAGTCGCTGCAGGATTTCACGGCGGCGGTAACGAACAATCTCCGACAACCAGACGTTATTTGTAACACTCACAAAGAGCGTTCCCTTGCGCAGGCCGGTCGGTTGCGCTTGCGCCGTGATGGCAGGGTCGATGAGGTTGTTCCATACCTTGGCGATCTCGGCCTCCGAACGTTTGCGATCCAGTCCCACATCGCGCATGACCTGATCGAGAAAACTGTGAACGGGACGAGCATTCTCCTCGCGGGCAACCTGAAGTTCGGAGACGTCCACCCCTCGCCACGCGGCCAGTACGCTTTCGCGATTAGTTCTGTAACGGCGGAACGGGCGGAAACCCGTGTTACGGGTTGATCTTTTCATCGAGAACCAGGACGTCGTGAGCGGCAATGTCAAAGCCGCCGGTGATTTCCCGATCATCCAGAAAGCTGTGTACCGGCTTGAAGAACTGCACATGGACGGGCGCATTCTGATGATTGATCAGGAAGTAGAGCCGATAATCACTGCGTTCGCGCATGCAAACCTCGATCTGGTCCGGCACGCGCAGCAAGGGTGCCAGGCCGACCACTTGTCGCAGCCAGGCTACGAAATCGTAGTAAAATTCCTGATGACTCATCGTGCCGATGTAAATAGCGCGACCTTCACCAAACTCATGACTGGTCATCGCCGGTCGGCCGGAGTAGAAGTCCAACGCATAGGTCCCCATGACTTCACACTCAAGCGGCTCAATGATGTCACACCAGGTCCGGGCCGGATGCAACGCGGTGGTTGGAAAACTGCCTTTAAAAGTCAGGTGATTTTCCTCACCCGGTGGCAAGGGATCGAACTCGGAGACTTCCATCCCGAATACGTCCGTTAACTCGAAGGGAATTCCGTTGATTGGCGCGATGTGGCTTTCGTTGACCAATCCGGTATTGAACGTGGCAACCAGCGTGCCGCCTTTCTCGACGTAATCGCGAAGTATGTCTGCGTCATCGCCGGAAAGCATGTGAAGTGACGGCGCAATAACCAGACGATATTTCGATAAGTCATCACCTGGTCTTGCAAAATCGACGAGAATGTTTTTGTCGTGTAGTGCGTTGTAAAAAAGGCTGACGTGTTCGCGCTGGTTGAAGTAGCGGTTGGGGCGCATTGGTTGGTTCTGCGCCCAGTCGTTGTCATGACTGATCAGAATGGCCGCATCAGGCTTTACCTGCGTGCCCGCCAGGGAGGGAGCCAATCGTCCTACTTCCTCGCCAATCTGCATGATCTCCTCGTACATGCGATTCTCCGCGCGCCCATCATGGGTCAAGACTCCACCGTAAAATTTCTCCGGGCCGATGCGTGGCTGTCGCCAGTAGAAATACAAAATTCCGGTCGCACCCCGGGAAATAAGCTGGTAGGTAAACAACCGCGCCAATCCGGGCCGCACCAATGAATTGGCTTCGGCCCAACTCACGTTGCCGGCCTTCTGTTCCATCACCCAGAAACCCTCGGACTCTTCATCCTTCTTGAGCGACCGCGCAATGTCGATGCTCATGGCAGCTTTGGAGGGCTTGTCGTTGGCGGTCGTTTCGCTGTCGAGCGAGACAAAGTCAATGACGCCCGCAAGGTCAAACGTATCCAACTGCGTTGCGAACGGGCGAATCGTCGTCGTGACCGGAATGTTGGGCGTGGCTTCCTGAAGAATGTCCGACTGCATTCGGATAAACGAAACGGAAGTGTCGCTCGAAAAACGCCGCCAGTCTGTAAGCAGCGCCGGGTTATGCGGGGCCGGTGCGTTCAAAGGCATTGGCACCTGATCCCAATCCTGTACCTCTTGAGCCCAGAAACGAAATCCGAGCATGGTGTTGAGATTGTCCACCGTCTGGTACTTCTGCTTCAGCCACTCATGCCAGTCCGCCTTGGTCTCGGGATTAAAGGAATACTCCGTGTTGTGCCGCCCAATCCCGTTGTCGATTTGCCATGCCACCAAATCCTTATGGTCTCCCAGCGCTTCCGCCATCGCGTTGACGATTTTTTTACAATAGTCCCAGTAAATATCGCTGTTCAGACTGTAGGCCCGGCGGGTACCTGCGTGCTTCGTCTGGCCGTTCTCATCGATTGGCAGAATCTCCGGATGTTTGTGAGTCAACCACAACGGCGGCGCGGCGGTGGGCGTGCCTAAAACGATTTTGACGCCCTGAGCGCCAAAGGTATCCATGGCTCTTTTCAGCCAGCCGAAGTCGAATTTTCCCTCCTCTTTCTCGCACAATCCCCATGAAAACTCGCCCATGCGAACCACATTCATGCCGGCCTGCGCCATCAATTGGGCATCAACCTGCCAGCGGCTCTCGGGTTCCTCCTCGCTCCCGTCGAATGGAAAAACCCAGTGTTCGGGGTAATAATCAGCGCCAAAATACATAACTTGAATCGGTGTGTGGCCCCGGAAAGGTAGGCTGAATTCCGTCCGGCAAGCAATCTCCTTTTTCCTTCCCCTGCTTGAACATTTCGGCCTGACGGGGCGAAATGATAAAGCGGTTCGCGCTGG
>CALBIE010000639.1 GCA_937893495.1 uncultured Verrucomicrobiales bacterium
GGCCGCCGTTCTGGCCGACGGTGTTACGGTCATCGATAGCGCTGCGTGTGAGCCGGAGGTCATCGACTTATGCGATTTCCTTACCGGTATGGGCGCAAAAATTTCGGGTGCAGGCAGTCCGACGCTGCGTATCACCGGGGTCAAACGCCTTCACGGCGCTGAACACACGGTAATTCCCGATCGAATCGAGGCGGCAACCTACGCGATCGCCGCGGCCGCGACCAATGGGGAAGTCACGTTGAAACGATGCCGCCCGGATCATCTCCACGCGGTTATCGACAAGCTGCGGGAAGCGGGAGTCACGGCGGAACATCGCGGCCGGCAGTTATGGATCAAACGGGGGCGGCGACTGAAGTCCGTGGACGTGACGACGCAGCCGTACAGTGGTTTTCCGACAGATGTGCAGGCGCAACTGATGGCATTGATGACCCAGGCACCCGGAATCAGCGTAATTACCGAGCGTATTTTTGAAGCGCGGTTTGCGCACGCTGCCGAGCTGGCACGATTGGGAGCGAATATCGCCATCGAAGGATCGAGTGCCATCGTGAAGGGCGGAACGAAATTGAGTGGTGCTCCCGTGATGGCGAGCGATCTTCGAGCAAGCGCGGCGCTCGTCATAGCCGGCCTTTGTGCCTCTGGCAAGACCCAGGTTAATCGCATTTACCATCTGGACCGCGGATACGAAAAGCTTGATCAGAAACTGACCCGGCTCGGAGCCCGCGTTGAGCGGGTGCAGGAATAGCAGTCCGTTTAAAAACATTTTGACGCGCGTAGCCGCCGAGGTGAGGAGGCGGATTTTTGAGGCTTTCGATGCTGTAGAGTCCGCCTCCTTACCTCGGCGGCTACTTTTCAGGGGACTGATATGGGGCTCACCTCCCACGTGCGCTGGGGAGGGTGGACATGACAGGGAGGGCGCGCTTGATGTCTTGAAGCAGAATCGTATTTCACCAATCGGTACTTTCCCTGATTCACTTTTCACTGGCTCCACGCGGGTTGTTGGGGTTAACTGGCCAGCAACCCGAAATGCGAAAGATAGATTATGGCAAATTTCTCGTTCAACTGCCCATTTTGTAACATCGAGCTGGAGATCGACGAGTCGGGAGCCGGCCAGGAAATCGAGTGCCCGGGGTGTAATGAGGTGCTCATCATTCCCGCGCCTGCCGGCGGCTACGGCGACGAAGGGGGCGGCGGTATTCCTTCGAGCGATGACATCGCCAATGCCGCCATTATCAAGCCGAAAGGCCGGACGCTTGAAGTGGCGGCCAAGATCGTCAAGAAACTCACGCTCAAGACGTTCCGCCATCATGAGCATGTCAAGGATGGCAGTGATACTTTTGACGCCGATGTTTCGCAGTTCCTCAGCGGCCTGATGGAAGACGACATTATCAGCATTCGCCCGATTCAGTACACCCACATGGAAAAGATTGGCGAAGACGCGAAAGAAATCCCGGTCAACCAATACGGTATCGCCGTGCTTTTCAAAACCTAGTCCCGCGGGCGATGTCGCAGCCCACCCCCAAGCCGATTGAACCGGGCGAACTGATTGAGCTCGCCCTGGGTGTGATCAGTCACGACAAGTTCCCGCTGCTCGCCAGTATCGATGGCGACCAACCGCGTCTCCGACCGGTCTCGCCGGTAAAATCCGACCGGTTCACGATCTACGTGGCCAACCTGCGCAGTTACCACAAAACGCAGGAGATTGCCGCCAACCCGAAGGTTGAACTCTGTTACATGGACGAGGGGCACAATCAGGTGCGATTGACTGGCGTCGCTGAGATCGTGACAGAACGAGTATTGTTGCAGGAAATCTGGGACGGAAATGCGCTGCTTCGGCAATACCTCCGCTCCATCGACAATCCCGCGCTGATCGTCTATCGCATTGTTCCCCACCAGGTCCGTTATATGCGCGAGTGGGCGCTGGAGTATCACGACGTGCCGTTTTCGTGACGTTGATAATCTGGTTTAAAAGGCCGTGAGTTTTTCCGACTCCGCTTCCCACTCGGCAGTCAGTTTAATCAGCTCCCGCTGCCCCACCGCCAGTTCGCGATTGTATCCTGCGGCCCCGCCGTCTTTTTCGTAGGATCCGGGATCTTCGAGCAGCGCCACCAGTTCCGCCTGTCGTTTTTCCAGTGACGCGATCCTGGCCTCCAGCGCTTTGACGATCTCCTGCTGTTTGCGTTTGACCTTCGATTTGGCCTGCCGTTCCGCTGCTTCGAGACGACGTTGTTCCTTGCGGTTCGCCTGCGACACCGGTGCCGGCCGTGCCGACGCTGAAGGCGTTTGAAATCCGGCTGCAACCTTTTGTTCCTCCGCCATCTTGTCCACGTAGTATTGGTAAGGCGCGGGGAATTGTCTCAGCTCGCCGTCCTGGACACGAACCACATGATCCGCAATCGCCTTGATAAAATAGACATCGTGACTGATGAAGATGATCGTGCCCCGGTATTGCTCCAGCGCCGCAATCAACGCCTCGATGCTCGCCATGTCCAGGTGGGTTGTCGGCTCGTCCATCAGCAAAAGATTCGGCGGATCCATCAGCAGCTTGACCAGGGCCAGTCGGCTCTTTTCACCGCCGCTGAGCACCGATACTTTTTTGAAAACATCGTCTCCGCGGAACAGGAAACATCCCAGCACCGTGCGGACAAACTCCTCTGTGACTCGCTGCGGTGTATCCAGTCCTTCCTCCAACACCGTTGAATCCGGATTCAACACATCAATGCGATTCTGCGAGAAATAGCCGGCGCGAACCTTGTGGCCAAGTTCGCGCTCACCCGATTGCGGTTTGACGACATCCGCCAAAATTTTCAGCAACGTTGATTTGCCCGCGCCGTTGGGTCCGACCAGAACAATTCGCTGGCCGCGTTCGGCCTCGAATTCCATGCCCTGATAAACAATGTTCTTTTCGTAGGCGTGGTGAATGTCTTTCAGACGAATCACCCGCTGGCCCGCCCGGTCAGGTTGCGGAAAGGAAAAACTGATGCTCGACTCATCGGAGAGCGGTGCCTCGACTTTCTCCATGCGATCGATTTGTCGCAATTTGCTTTGCGCCTGCGTGGCCTTCGTGTTTTTGGAACGGAACCGGTCAACAAAGCGCATCAGCCGATCGATCTCCCTCTGCTGGCTTTTGTAAGCGGCCAGATGTTGGGCGTCGGCATGGTCGCGCTGGACCAGGTAGTCGTCGTAGTTGCCGGTGAACTTGACGAATTTGCCGAAGCGAATTTCGACGATGCTGCTGATGAGTTGATTGAGGAATTCGCGATCGTGCGAGATCATCAGGATGGCGCCCGGATACGACTTCAGGTAAATCTGCAACCAGATGAGCGATTCCAGATCGAGGTGGTTGGTGGGCTCGTCGAGGAGCAGCAGATCCGGTTCCTGCACGAGCAAGCGAGCCAGGTGCGCGCGCATGATCCAGCCGCCGCTTAATTCCTTTGCGGGACGATCAAAGTCCGAATTGCGAAAGGACAGTCCGCTGAGAATTTTTTTGGCCTTGGCCTCGATCTGATAACCACCCAGTTCATTAAACTGCGTGTGTACGTCATCATGCGGGTCGATCTCGTCCGGGTGGGCGTTGTCCCAGGCAACGAGCCGTTTGCGGAGTTCGCAAAACTCCTCGGAAATGGCGGTCGCCAATTCCAGGACGGTTTCGTCTCCGACGGAGGCGCTTTCCTGCGGAAGAAAGCCGACGACCACCCCTCTTTCGAAGTCAGTCTGTCCTTCATCCGGAGTCTCTTCCCCGAGGAGGATCTTGAAAAAAGTGGATTTTCCGGCGCCATTGGGCCCAACGAGTCCGAATCGTGACCGCCGATCAATGTGCAACGTGACGTCTTTAAATAACGTCCGTCCGCCGAATGATTTTGCGATACCCGAGATGGTCAGCATACAGGGCCGGGGATGTTGGGAAAGCACGGGCCGGGAAGCAAGAGCGGAATGGGCGCATCCGCGCACAGCCCCCGGAGCGCGACTGTGCCTGAAAGGTCAGTCGCAGCAGCCTCTTCCGGACGAATGCCTTGGAAGGGACCACACCACTCGACGACCGAACCTGCTGCGGCTGATCTCCGACACAGCCGCGCTCTCCGGCACGGGGGCAGTGTGCGGATGCGCCCGTGCGGAATAGAGGCCGGTGCGTGGACGATGTTTGGAGCGCCGGGCTGCAGGCGGTGTGGATTGGCGACGAGGTAATTTCTCAAACTTCGGTGCCGTTAGTTAGAAAATCTCGGGAACGCCTTCCTCAAGAATCTTCACCTGATTGGAGATGTTCCTGGATGCGGCAAGTTCGGTCAGCCACCGAGGAGGTTCGTCCAATTCCTCGAAGGACAATTTGAAGGACCCGAAGTGCATCGGGATCATCCAGTTCGCCCCCAAATCGTGGAAGGCCTTCATCGCGTCGTCTGGTCCCATATGGACGTTGCGGAAGTTGTCGGGATAATAAGCGCCGATCGGCAACAGGGCGATCTCCGGTTTCAGCCGCTCACCGATTACTTTGAAGCCATCGAAGTAAGCGCTGTCGCCCGCGTGATAGATGCGTCGCCCCTGATACTCGATCACGAATCCGCCATAGCCACGTTTTTGATCATGAATGGTTCGCGCACCCCAATGCTTGCAGGGCGTCATTGTGACTTTGCAGCCATTCTGTTCAAAGCTTTCCCACCATTTTAGTTCGATGATGCGTTCAAACCCGAGGCGCTTCGCTAGTTTCCCCATGCCCCACGGCATGATGCCAATCTTCGGCGCCGCGAGTTTGCGGATGGACGGTTTGTGAAAATGATCGAAGTGTGCATGTGAGAGCAGCACCATATCCACCGGCGGCAGATCCTCGACCTTCAATCCCGCGCGACGAAGTCGTTTCAATATAAACAACCAGTCGGCAAAGATCGGATCAACGACGATGTTCAGTTCGGTGAACTGAATCAGAAATGAAGCATGCCCAATCCAGGTGAGACCGATCTGCCCTTGCTTCAAAACTGGAAAATCAGGTTGATACTGCTTGCCCAAGCGGCGTCGGAAAAAAGGTTTCCAGACGTACTCTTTGAAGAATCGATGTGGTTGAAATGATTTCGTCGGCGTCAGATCCTTGAACGAACGCGGCAGTCCCTTGCGATGGGGTTCGGGTGGTTGATTTATTCCATCCGGTGTGGTCATGGCCGCAGCGTGTGAGAACGAAATTAGGGAAGAAACGAATAAATGACAATCCGAACCGTCGAACTTCTCGCAACAACGAAAGGTTAAGATATGAGGCAAATTTTAATTGGAGTTACCGCCCTGGGATTGGTGCTCGCCAGTTCGCCGACCGCCAAAGCGGGTGATGAGGAATGGGCCATCGCCGGGAAAGTTTTCGCTGGATTACTCGCGGCAAAAGTCGTTCACAGTGCGGTCAGCCGGCCGGCTGTTTACCAGAGAACCACGACAGTTTATACGACGCCTTCCACGGTCGTGTATCAGCAACCGCCCACCGTCGTTTACCAGCAGCCAGCCACGGTCTATCAGCAGCCCACGACGGTCTATCAGCAGCAGCAGCAGCCGGTCTATCAACCGCCCACGACGGTCGTAAATCAGCAACCGTCTTCATCTGTATATCAACAGCAACAGCCGACTACGGTTTATCAGCAACAACCGTCGGTAGTCTATCAGCAGCAAGCGCCGGTTCAGACTTTCCAGACGGCTCCGGCAACTACGCAATATTCCTACACCCAACCGCAGGTGGTTTATCACCAACCGGTCGTCGTGCAGCAGCCCGTGGTTTATTCGACTCCGGCTGTCTGCTATCCGACGGTCACTCGCACCTATGTGCGGTCGGCACCGATCGTTCAGTTCGGAATCGGTTTTGGCAGTGGACATCGGAGTCACTATTCCAGCCATCATTACGGTCATCACCAAAGCAGTCGGAGTTTCGGTCATGGTCAAAGCCATGGTAGTCGCAGTGGTTTCTCGCTGTTCTTTCGGTAACCGTCATCCGCAGATTACTTTCAGCCGCCTGTTTTCCGGGCGGCTTTTTTGTTGCCGTTGCAGGGATTGACGCTTTGATTTGCACCTATGGCATCCGAACGCGACGAACATTTTTCCCGACTCGAAAAATTCCTTGGTAAGTCACCCGTCATTGGGAACGGTGTTTACATTGCCCGGGGGGCGACAGTTTTGGGTGATGTCACCATGGGTGAACAATCCAATGCCTGGCCCGGTGCCGTATTACGCGGTGACATTAATCGCATCGAGATCGGCGCGCACTCCAACCTCCAGGATAATGCGGTCGTTCACCTTGCCGATGACTTCCCCTGCATCATTGGTGAATGGACCACTATCGGTCACTCGGCCGTGATTCATGCCTGCACGATTGGGAACGAGTGCCTCATTGGAATGGGATCCATCATTCTCGACGGCGCCGTGATTGGAAATCAGTGCATCATTGGTGCCAACGCACTGGTGACCGGTGGAACAAAAATTCCGGATGGATCGCTCGTGCTGGGTTCTCCGGCGAAGGTCGTGAAGCAACTTTCCGATGAGCAGCGTGCGGGTCTCAAATGGTGGGCGGAAAAGTACGTCTGGAATTCCGAATACTATCTCAAGCACCATATTAACGTTGGCGGCCCGATTGTTTGAGGAGGTCGGCCAATCCAGATACGCCTCCGGAGTTTTTCGATTGGTGCGCTGCGGCGTGCAAAAAAAGATCGATCAAGATTTTCAGCCCGATCAACAGGATGAGGAGCGGGAGGGGCGAATTGAAGAGCATGACCACGAATCCGCCGAAGAGAATCACCACGTGCAGGAGTACGATGCGTCCGTAGGGTGCGATCATCAGGCTTTGAACTGAACGGGTTTTGTATTCTCCCTTGCCGACATAGTTTTGCAGGAACGAACATCCGTGACTCACCACGAGTGCCAGCATCGGCCATAACAATCCACCGCTCAGGTTCCCCAGCAACGCGTCAATCGGATCGCCGCGAAATGATTTGCCGGACTGACCCAGTACCAACACGAAAACGCCGTGGACGAGGCAGAAAATTCCGTAATGAACGGCGAAGAATGGAATCAATCCCAGTGAAACCGGATGCCATCGTTCCTTTCCGCCCCTGGCTATGGCCATCTTGAGAACATTGTAAAAACCGACCACCAGGTTTTCAGCCCAGTAAACGAGCAGTATGAATCCAACATCCCAACCGGCAAAGATTGCGCCACCCAGCGGGACGAGATTCATCGCAACCAGCATGCCCAGTGACAGCTTGTCTGGTGAGTCATGCCAGAATTGGGTGAGTCGGGAAGTGAGATCTTTGGGCTGAATCACGGGGTGATTGTTGGATTCCTGAGAAAACGTGCCAATTACAAACGCTCACGAATATCCCAACTTTACTGATGGGGATAGATATCCAGAAAAAAGTGGTGGTGGGAACAGGATTCGAACCTGTGAAGGCATAAGCCAGCAGATTTACAGTCTGCCCCCGTTAGCCACTTGGGTATCCCACCAACGGAAGGGAGCAGGGAACTTACGGGAATCACCGGAATAGCGTCAAGCGGTCATTAAACCACGGAATCCATGGTTTTCCTTCCGAATCGGGAAGGGGAGTTCAGAACTGGCGAATTTTGAGACTGATGCTGTTTATTTTCACCTTTGATCCCCAATCATTAGCGAAAGCGCCGGAGCGCGGCTCTGTGAGCCGCAGCATCGATCATCTCCCAAGCCGCTTCCTTATAAGATTCCGCGCTTTCTGTCTGTGGAGCTTGCTGCGGCTCGCAGACCCGCGCTCCGGACGATATCCCCCCGGCCGCTAATGTCTGGGGCTTTGACCTTTATCAGGGCTTTCCACGCTGCATGAACTTCTCAGGTGACACACCATAGACGGATTTAAAACTGCGCGAAAAGTGAAAGGCGTCGGAAAAATCCAGCTCGGCGGCGACCTGTTTGACCAGGGCATTGGGGTTCAACAACAGTGACGCGGCGTGACTCATTTTGAGCCGGACGAGGTAACGGTAGGGACTGGTCTGGTGAAAGCGCTGGAACAAGCGCGAGAGATAGGCTGGGTTGACATGGTTGGCTTTCGCGATGTCGGCCATGGATTTGGCCGTCAGGAAATTCCCCTGCATGTACTGCTTTACGCGTTGGCACGTGACCCACGCTCGCGCTTCGGACGCCTGCCCAAAAGTGGTTTGCTCGGAAATCTTGTGCAACAACGTTTCAACCAGGCTGGCGCAGATGCGTTGACTGTAACTGGTTTCATTCATGGCATTGCGAATCAGCAGTTCGAACAGTTCCACAGTTTCCTGCACATCGAGAACGTTCGCGCTTTTCCCTCCGCCAATCTTACTGGAACGGAATGCCGCCGTGGCGCGCGCACCGCCGCAATCGAGAAAATACTTCAACATGGGCCGTTCGCTGGTGTTCTCGATTCGATGCCGAATGCCAGGGCCATACGAAAAGACGGAGCCCGGTTGTAAGGAATAACGTGTTCCACCCAGGTGCAACGTTCCCTCACCTTCAGCGACAAACTCGATGCAGTGCAGTTTAAAATCTTCTCGCTCCACCACGTAGTCCGGCAGGCAGCGTTCGCATCCAACGCTGACGGTGATAAGCCCCCGCTCGCCTGCCTTGGGCAGCGCCAGAAACCATCTGCGCGTATCAGTGACTTGCTGGGAAAAATAGGAAGGTTCCTGTTTCACTGGAGTCATTTAAAGATATTCAACGAGAGACAATATGCCTTAAATATCCATTGATTAGTTGAAAACTGCCTGTTTAGAAAGTCAAAAATAGGCATTCAATGGTC
>CALBIE010000640.1 GCA_937893495.1 uncultured Verrucomicrobiales bacterium
ATCGAGTTTTTTGTGAATCACTAGCCGCTGAATTAATAATGAATCATCCGCTCTGCAATCCAGGTGAGCACGCTTTTTCCCGACGCCAGTTCCTCGGCGGCGTCGCCGGCGCTTTTGGTGCGACGGCGTTCGGTGGATTGACCCAACCCCTTCAAGCGGAAAAGTTGAAGCAAAACGACAAACAGGTTTTGTTCGTATGGACAGACGGCGGAATGAGTCAGTTGGAGAGTTGGGATCCAAAACCGAACACGCAGTTTGGCGGTCCTTTCCGTTCTATTCCCACGTCGATTCCCGGGATACATTTCAGTGAACTGATGCCGCGCACCGCGAAACAGGCGCATCGTCTCTGCGTGGTGCGAAACATGTGCACGCAGGACAATTCACACTCCGCGGGAGTCGGTCGTATCAATCGTGGAGACCCGAAAAATCGCGGCGTCACCTATCCATATTTCGGCTCCGCCATCGCAAAACTGTTGGGGCCCGGCAAAAGCAAACTGCCGCCGTTCGTCTGGGTTAAACCCGGCAGCGGCGGATTCAAACCCCAACTGGCTGGCTTCCTTGGTCCGAAGTATGGCGCGCTCGCTTTCGGTGATGGAAAACCGCCGGAAAACCTGCTCCGGCATGAGTCGTTGACGACGGAAGAAGACGCCGAACGGAATGAATTGCGCGAATTGCTGAACCAGAAGTATTCCTCGCGCCGACGCCCGCAGAATACCGAAGCCAGCTCCTATGTCTTTGATACGGCTCGCGAGTTGATGAAGCGCTCCGATGTTTTCGATACCACCAAATTGTCGCCGAAAGATGTCGCCCGTTACGGAACGCACGATCTCGGGCAACACATGCTGATTGCCCGTAACATGCTCGAAGCGGGTGTTCGATTCGTGAATGTCACGAGTTACGGATGGGACACACACGGCGACCATTTCAATGGTCACGCGTCGCTGATGCCGCGCTTTGATCAGGCGTTCAGTTCCATTATTGAAGATTTAGACGAACGCGGAATGTTGGACAATGTCCTCGTCGTTTCCGCCTGCGAATTCGGTCGGACGCCACGAATCAATGGTCATGCCGGACGCGATCACTGGCCCGAAGCATGGTCACTCGCAATGGCCGGCTGTGGCATTCAGAAAGGCGCAGTCATCGGGGCGACCAACAACAATGGAACCTTTGTGAAGGATGACGGGCACGACATCGGCAGTGTGTTCCACACCTGGTTTCATGCTTTGGGAATCAATTCCAAAGATGTCGAGTACCACAACAACGGCCAACCGTTGCCACTGGCCCACGACGATATGCACCCCATTAAGGAGGCGCTGGCATGAGTGCGAAAAACGCCAAACCGTCGAAACCAGCCGAACCTCAGCAACTCGCGATGACGGAGGCCGAACGGCAGGTACTGATCGCGAGGTTCAGTCCTGATGGTGCATTTATTGCGGCTGGCTGCATGGACTCCAAGATTCGTCGATGGCGCATCTCGGATGAAAAGCCGGCAGACAGAAAATCTGGTGATCGAAGTCTGGTCAAGTTTCCGGATCTGGATGGACACAACGGCTGGTTATCAGAAATCGCCTTCCATCCATCCAAGCCTTTTTTGTATTCGGCCGATTCGTGGGGCCAACTGCGTCGCACTGATTTTACGGAAGACGATCCAAAGACAGTCTGGACGAACAAGCAGGCACATGACGGATGGATTCGCCAACTGTCTGTATCGCCGGATGGCGACTATATTGCAACCTGCGGCCGCGACCAATTCGTCCGCGTCTGGGCACCGGACGGGAAGAGGAAGTTTGAGCGCAAGCACGACGAAGATATTTTCGCGGTTAATTTTGCGCCCGGAGCAACCCGGCTATTCTTCGCCGACTTGAAAGGCAAGGTAGTGCTACTGGACTGGAGCACAAACAAGATCGTCCGCGAGTTCGATGCGACTGCGCTTTACAAATACGATCGTATTCAGGATGTCTGTGGGATTCGAATTCTCCAGTTGCTTGACAACAACAAGACATTGCTCGTCGCGGGTACGAAGCCAAGCCGCGGAGCAACTGTGCAGGGAAAACCGACGCTGCTTTTTTTCGATATCGAATCCGCGAAAGTGAAGCGAACCGTCGAGTTCGGCCAGGACAAGGATTGTTTCATCGAAGATCTGGTGGTTCTTGCCGACAGCACCGTCGTAGCCGTCACCAGTGGCACTCCAGGCAGTGGTTTACTCACCTTGACCAAACCGGAAGACGAAGAGCCATCCCTGACTTTCACGAAGATTTCAAACTACCATTCGATTACGCAGCGACCGGGCACGAATCAGGTTATTGTGACCGCCACCAATCGGGGCAGCAACGGAAACGGCCGGCGGCTCACCAAGGACGGCGAATATGCCGGCAACACGTCGCCCGTCTATTTGTTTGAACTGCCAGCTTGATTTCGGTGAAGCTGGCCTCTCTCCGCACGCCGAGATTCTCATCGTTCGGTCACTCCAAACCTTCGGATGAGTGGAATACGACGCTGTCCTTAAATAATTCTGGAGGCTTACTGCTTTCGACGCGTCACGCCCTTGGCAGGCTTCGATTTTCTGTTGTGCACCAGTGAACTGACTTTCAATCGCAAGCCATTCAGCCGGATGAAACCTGTTGCGTCATCCTGATTGTAGGCATTGCTCGGGTCCGCATCCATGGTGGCAATGTCCGGGTGATACAGGCTGACCGGAGACTTCGTTCCAGCGGCATGAATGCCTCCTTTGTATAATTTCACCCGCACGGTGCCCGTCACGTTTTTCTGACTCTCGTCCACCAGCGCCTGTAACACCTCGCGCTCGGGAGCGAACCAGAAGCCGTTGTAAACCAGCTCGGAATATTTCGGGATCAGAGAATCGCGCAGGTGCATCACTTCACGATCCATGGTCAGGCTTTCCATCTGCCGATGCGCAAAGTGCAGAATGGCTCCGCCCGGTGTCTCGTAAACACCACGACTCTTCATGCCAACAAAACGATTTTCCACCATATCCACCCGTCCCACACCGTGCTTCCCACCGAGCCGGTTCAATTTCCGCATGAGGCCGAGCGGCGTCAGTGCCTTTCCGTTCACGGCCACCGCGTTGCCCTGCTCAAAATCCAAGGTCACGTATTCGGCCCGGTCCGGCGCATCCTCGGGAAACACGGAGAGCACGTTGAAATAGTCGCGATACTTGACATTACCAGCGTCAAACCATGGATCTTCAAGAATCCCGGCCTCGTACGAGATGTGCAAAAGATTCCGATCCATCGAGAACGGCTTTTTGGCACTCGCTTGCACGTCGATTCCCTTTGCATTGCAGTAGGCAATCATCTCGGCTCGCCCGGGAAAGTCCTTTCGAAACCGGGCGTCCCGCCACGGGGCAATCACCTCAAGCTCTGGGGCAAGGGCGGCGGCCGTGAGCTCGAAGCGAACCTGATCGTTCCCCTTGCCCGTCGCGCCATGCGCAATGGCATGCGCCTTTTCCTTCCGTGCAATATCGACCATCCGCTTGGCAATCAAAGGTCGGGCAATGCTGGTGCCCAGAAAATACTGTCCCTCGTACATCGCTCCTGCCCGCATCATCGGATAGATGAAATCGGTCGCAAACTCGTCCTGCAGGTCATCGATGTACATCTTGCTCGCACCGGTGCGCATCGCCTTTCGATCGAGCCCGCGCAGTTCCTCCTCCTGCCCGATGTTAGCGCAGAAACCAATTACCTCCGCGTCATAGGTCTCCTTGATCCATGACATGAGAACCGAGGTGTCCAGACCGCCCGAATATGCCAATACAATTTTCATCAACTCTTGAATTATTTCTTAACCACAGGTGGATGCGGACGAACACGGAATCAACTCGCCCGCAATGCCGAAGTCGGCTGACCCGTGAAATAGCGCAAAACCTTCCGGCAACGCAAAGCAATCTTTAGCGGATCGGCCGGATTCCGTCAGAGTTCGCGGATACGAATATTCTTCCAGTGGACCTGTGCGCCCTCCGGCCAACCCTTTCCTCCGTGGACCTGCAATCCAATCGAACCTGTCCGGCCAAGCAACCCTAATACCTTCTCCCGATCATATCCGGGCAGCGGGCAACTCGCGCCGTCCCAGTCGCACACGTGCAAGCCGTTGATCCAGACGTTGACGCGGGGATACTTTCCCACACAACGCAGACGGCAGTGATTCCAATCATTCACCTTCCACGCCCGCAGGAAGGCCTCGGGTGTGCAACAATGTCGATAAACGGCGTCCGGCCATTTCGCCACCCGCGGATCGGGTCCAGTGCGCAAGCTCTTCAGTTTACCCGCAGCATCCAATTCACCAAAAATCTTGAACGGCATGACAGCAAAGGACCCCGGCATTTCACCGCGCAAATGCCCGACATTTCCGTTATCGTGATAATCAACATACATCTGGAATCCATGCCCCTTTTCGTTGCAGCGAAAAAATATGCCGCTGCACGGTCCCCAATCCGGGTTCATGTCGATTTCCAGCTCGAAGTCACCAAACTTTTGATCTGAAAGAAGAATGCCGCCGTTTCCGCTTCCCGGAGGATCCTGCTCCCCGATGAGCACACCGTCGTTCACTGACCACTGCCCGCCAGTGCCATGAGCAATGCGAGCGGGTGGTTTGTGCCAATTCCGGGTCGTTCTGCCATCAAACAATGATTGCCAATCGGCTGGCGCACGTTCCGCACTCGATACCGAAATGGCTGGAACGAGGCCACTCGCAGGCAAAATGGCAGTCGCCTGTACAAACATTCGGCGCGATATCGGCAGACGTGATTTCATCGGCGAATTCAAACGCGGATTGAGCGGCAAATCAAACCAGAGATTTCAGGCCCTCTCACCCGGAAAGCACGATGCCGTAGCAATACCGGATAACAATTCGATGACCGGGCAAGGACTTTTCGCTTTCGCATTCGCCCATTCAATCCAACAATGCCTGAACTCGTAGCCGTGCATACCCGCTTTCTATTGCTTTTTTCAGCGTTAATTATGGCGACCGCACTCGCGTTCGGAGCCGAAGAGCGCCTGCCAAATGTTCAGATCGTCATGGAGAATGGCACGCCGCACTATTACCTGCCGTTCGAACTGACCCCGGAAAACACCGAGTTAACGGTGTCGTGGAAGGAACGACCACGGGCCTTCGGCCGGGAGAACAAGTATGAATTTGTCGAAGGCGGCCAATTCGAGATATTCGTTCGCCGGGAATATTTTCCGATCCAAATCCCGGCATCGTGTTGCGACAGCGTTCTCGTTCTTGCGATGCCTTATACCAACGAAGAATTACCGGGTGGGCCACAAAATATCGCCGAGAAAAAGAAGCTCTTCGACCGTATCGGACAAATGAAGTCGTCCGGGAAGGGCAGTGTGATAGTGATCATTGACCTCACTCCACACGCGAAAATTCTCAGTCAAAAGCCACTCCTGATTGAACTCAAACAGCGAAATATCTACTTCCGAATGACGGCCGGCCGGTACATCGACCATGCCAAGCCAACCGGGCCAACCGGCACTGACCAAAGCTCCAGACCTCCAGATTCAAATCCAAAATAATCTTCAAGCCTCAAGTTCCCGGAATTGCCCTCCAATTTGACCATTGACGCCAGCCGATAGAGTCGGGATTTTTGCCGCCTGTTTATGAGCAAAATCCAGCGAGCGCTTCTCTCCGTTTCCGACAAGACCGGTCTCGTCCCGTTCGCCCAGACATTGGCGAACGCGGGCGTGGAACTCATTTCCACGGGCGGAACTGCCCGGGTTCTCCGCGAGGCCGGACTGGAGGTCAAGGACATCAGTGAACACACCGGTTTTCCCGAGATGCTTGATGGCCGCGTTAAAACGCTACATCCGCTCGTCCACGGAGGATTGCTTTACGTGCGTGGCAAAGAAGAACACGAGGCGGCCGTCAAAGAACACGGAATCGCCCCCATCGATCTGGTCGTGGTCAATCTCTACCCGTTCGAGCAAACCATCGCCAAACCCAACGTCTCCCTCGATGATGCCATCGAAAACATCGACATTGGCGGCCCCTCCATGCTTCGTAGCGCGGCGAAGAATCATGACAGCGTGACCGTCATCGTCGATTGGTCAGACTACGCAATTGTCGCCGAACAAATCGCGGCGAACGGCGACACGACCGCTGAACTGCGCCGACACCTCGCCGCCAAGGTCTATGCCCGAACAGCACGCTACGATGCCGCAATCGCAAATCACCTCAGCGCCGCATTTGGAACCGAGGTCATCGTCGATTCAGCTACCCCGCCGCCGGAACTGTTTCTCCGAGCTGAGAAGGCCCAGGCTCTACGCTACGGTGAGAACCCCCATCAAACCGCAGCGCTGTATGGAAAGTTCCACGAGTATTTCACACAACTGCACGGCAAGGATTTGTCGTACAATAACATTCTCGACCTGACGGCGGCGGCAAATCTTATTGCCGAGTTCAGTGGCGAAGCACCAACGCTCGCGATTCTCAAGCACACGAATCCCTGCGGCGTCGGGCAGGCGGACAATTTCAAGGATGCCTGGGACAAGGCATTCGCCACCGACAAGCAGGCGCCCTTCGGCGGGATTATCGCCGTCAACGCCCTCCTCGATCTCCAATGCGCGGAATCGATTTCTGAAATCTTCAGCGAAGTAATTGTGGCACCCGATTTCGCACCCGACGCCCTCGAACATCTCAAGAAGAAGAAAAACCTTCGTTTGATCAAATTACTGAAAAATCCTTTGACGACAGCACCGTGGGATATCCGGAGCGTCGGCGCGCAATCATTCCTCTGGCAGGAACGCGACGTGAAACAGATTGGAGAATCGGACTTGAAGTTTGTGACAGATCGAAATCCCACGGAATCGGAAACTCGGGCGATGCTCTTTGGTTGGCGAATCGTCAAGCACCTCAAGAGCAATGCCATCGTTTACGTCGGTGCGGACCGGACGCTCGGCGTCGGCGCAGGACAGATGAGTCGAGTGGATTCCAGCCGTATTGCCGTTTGGAAGGCAGGAGAAGCCGGATTGTCGTTGCAGGGCAGTGTCGTGTGCAGCGACGCGTTTTTTCCGTTTCCCGATGGCCTGATTGCCGCTGCGGAAGCCGGTGCCACGGCCGCCATTCAGCCAGGCGGTTCGATGCGTGACAACGAGGTGATAGATGCAGCAAACACGCGCAACGTGGCGATGGCGTTCACCGGTGCACGGCATTTTCGGCACTGACCGCGACGAATTCGAATCGAGCCCCCGAAATTGAACTTTTTTTCGCTGGCGATATTGGCTGATTAGAGGTCACTCTTATTCCGATACTTATGAAAAAGCTCAACTGGATTCTTTCCTTGGCTGTCGGTGGAATGGTCATGCTCGAAGCGCCGATCTCCGCACAAGACAAAAAGAAGGCACCCGCCAAGAAAACGCCGGCCAAAAAAGAGGCCGCGAAGCCGAAACCCAAACCAACAACCAAACCAACGCCGAAAACAGCGCCGAAACCGAAGCCCAAGTCGATCTTCCCGGATAAAGAGCTCGAGAAAGCCGTCCGCCATCAGGTCTTTGCCAAACGAAATAACGAAGAACCGTTGACTGCGGAAGATGTTGCGCAGGTGGCCGTCGTCAAGGGAGATCACATGGGGATCAAAGATCTCACCGGGATGCAGCATTGCAAAGCGCTGGCTTCGCTCGAACTGGCCGGCAACGAGATCAAGGATCTTGCGCCCATTAAAGGGTTGCCTCGCCTTCAGTTGCTGGACGTCTCAAAGAACCAGATCACTAGTGTGGTGCCACTCAAGGAGAATCTGGCGCTGCAATACATTGAGCTGAGTTCCAACAAGGTTCAGGATGTCGCCAGCCTGGCCGGATTAACGAATTTGTCGTGTCTGTATTTGAGCGACAATCAGGTGAAAAACATTTCACCCGTTCTAAAACTTCCGAAACTGCATTCGTTTTATATCGACGGCAATGGCCTCTCCAGCATCAAGGGTGTCAATCAACTCAAACGCCTGAGCACTCTGTCAGCTTCTCGCAACCAAATATCCGATATTTCACCACTCATCGGCCTGGAGAACCTGTTCCACATTTTTCTCGAAACGAATAAAATCACCAACATCGACCCCTTGTTCGGGATGATTGAAAAAGACTATAAGGGAGGGCAACGCTTCAGTCCCTTCGTGAATATTTACCTCAAGGGAAACCAGCTCGACGCCAGTTCGAAAAAGCAGATCGAGGAGTTTAAGAAGAAATATTACACGCGTTTCAAGTAAGGCGGAATTGCGGGAATTCCAACGGCGACGGCCGTTTGGGTGAACGGGATTGTCGGCAATATTCGAAGTGTAATCCTGGTGTTTAACAGCGTGCATTAACAACCGGTCGAAAACCGATATGACGTGCGTAGCCGCCGAGTTGAGGAGGCGGATTTTTGAGGCTTTCGATAATAGCGTTGAGTCCGCCTGCCAACGAACGGGCCGGCAAATGTGGGGTGAGTCTCCGACCCGCCGGTTCCGGGAACCTCTGGTTCCCCGGATACGTCCAGGCTCAATCGCGTTTCCGGTAGCCGCGCCCTCAGAGAGGCCGGGACCGGCAGGTCGGAGACCTGCCCCACACCGCGAAGCTCCGCCACCGGAGGACACGAGTTCGTGGGTTTCATGCCGCACGATTCTCGTGCTCCGATTCTCCTCGCGTCGGCTGCTACATTTTGACGGGCGGTTAAATGCCCGAGTCAGGATTTCCAAGCTTGCCCTGATTCCTCCGATTGACGCATCCTTGGGCCGCGTTTATGGCCAAAAAAGCACTGATCACCGGCATCACTGGACAAGACGGATCTTACCTCGCCGAATTGCTCCTCGCAAAAGGATACGAAATTCACGGCATCATCCGCCGCGCCAGCACATTCAACACGGGACGGCTTGATCCCATCTACCAGGATCCCCATGTTGACTCAGCCAAGATGTTCCTTCACTACGGCGACCTGGCCGATGCAAGCGGGCTGTCGCGATTGATCGGCAAGCTCCAGCCAGACGAAATCTATAACCTGGCAGCCCAAAGCCACGTGCGCGTCAGCTTCGACGCTCCTGAATACACGGCGGATATCGACGCAACCGGAACCTTGCGATTGCTTGAAGCAATCCGGGAAACTGGAATAAAGCCACGCTTCTATCAGGCTTCCTCCAGCGAAATGTTTGGCAAGGTGATGGAAGTCCCGCAGAAGGAAACCACGCCGTTCTATCCCCGTAGTCCGTACGCCTGCGCCAAGGTTTTCTCCTACTGGATCACGGTCAATTATCGCGAATCCTACGGCCTGCACGCTTCCAATGGCATCCTGTTCAACCACGAATCACCGCGACGAGGTGAAACATTTGTGACGCGTAAGATCACACGAGCCGTCGCCCGCATCAAAGCCGGTCTCCAGAAGAAACTCTACCTCGGCAATCTCGACGCCAAGCGCGACTGGGGCTATGCCAAAGAATATGTTGACGCGATGTGGCGGATGTTACAGGTGGACGAACCTGAGGATTTTGTGATTGCGACTGGCGAAACCCATTCAGTTCAGGAATTCCTTGAAGTGGCGTTCACTCACGTCGGTCTGATCTGGAGAGATTACGTCGAAAAAGACGCGCGTTACTTCCGCCCGGCGGAGGTGGATTTGCTGATCGGTGATTCGAGCAAGGCGAAAGAAAAACTTGGATGGGAACCAAAGGTGAAGTTTGAAGAGCTGACAAAACTAATGGTCGATGCCGATATGAAAGAACTGCAGGATCAACTCGCCGGCAAGGTGAGCAGGTCTGAAGAGTAAGCACCAATCGGCTGCCCTTACGTAACACCCTACTGCCATGCCTCGCGCGCTCATCACCGGAATCACTGGTCAGGACGGCTCCTATCTGACCGAGTTG
>CALBIE010000641.1 GCA_937893495.1 uncultured Verrucomicrobiales bacterium
AGGAAACAATGTCCCGGGAGTATCCGGGGTATTTCACTGACTTCAGTCGTTCTCTGATGTTTTCTTCGTTTATCATGTTCCGGAAACATTCTTGGCTTATCGAATGCAAATTGTAAACACACCGCCTCCTAAATCTTTACGCTGCCAAATCATGCCCCCGGTAGTCCGGCGCCCTGGACCGGGTGTGGGATGACCGACCGGACCCTGCCACTCTGAAACTCGTCCCACATCGGGGACATGCCCCGGAGCTTGGTCACCACCCGCGCATACGTATTGGCCGCCAAGTCAATTTCCTCAGCCGTATTCCCTTCACCCAAAGTGAGTATCACACTCCCCAACGCCAGCGAATGGTCCAGGCCGATCCCCTCCAGAACAGGCGACACTTTCATCGAACGGCTCAGACAACTGGTCCCGCTGGCCACCGCAATACCCGCCATGTCCAGGCTGAGCAACTGCCCCTCCCCCTCCACAAATTCAACGCTGATGTTCAGGTTGTTGCAGACCCGGTCGGACCCAGGTTCCGGGCCATTCAGTTGCATATGCGGGATGCCTGCGGTCAATCGCTCCAGAAGGCGCTTCTGAAGTCCGCCCACACGCGGCACCCTTTCCAGGATTGTCCTTCCCGCGATCTCAGCCGCCATGCCCGCTCCCACAATGGCCGGGATATTCTCCGTGCCGGCCCGCTTACCGCTCTCCTGTATTCCGCCATGAATCAGTCTCTCCAAACGCGCCCGACGGTTCCGGTACAACACGCCCGCTCCTTTTGGTCCTCCAAAACGATGCACCGCAAACGAAAGCAGACTCAGCCCGTCCGCCTCAACATCGATCGGCAACCAGGAAGCCGACGCCGTTGCATCAACGAACAGCGGCACTCCGCGTTCGGCTGCAATTTCCGAAATCTCACGGATCGGCTGGATCGTTCCAATATCATGGTTGGCATGGTGCACTGCCACCAGGATGGTCTGCTCGGTCATCGCTTCACGAATCGCAGCCGGATCAATCCGGCCAAACCGATCCACTCCCACCCGCGTGCATAAAAACCCTTGCTTCTCCAAAAACTCCATGGACCCGGTCACCGCCGGATGCTCAATCTGCGAGAGGATCACATGGTTCCCCCGACGCGCACTGGACCAGGCCGTTCCCTTGATCGCCAGGTTTACGGATTCCGTGCCACTTGAAGTAAATATAATTTCATCCGGAGACGACGCTCCAACAAACGTCGCCACCCGGGCGCGGGCTTCCGCAAGCGCGTTCCTCGCTCGAAGCCCGTGTCCATGCAACGAAGAGGCGTTTCCAAATGCTTCTTCAAAATACGGGCGCATCGCTTCGATCACCTCGGGCAGTATTGGGGTGGACGATTGATGATCGAGAAAGACCTTTTGCATCTGTGAACAAACGATACGAAGTCCGGGAATCAATAAGCGACAAAAAACACGCTCGGTTCACCACGCATACGAATCCCGATTTCCGTCCCGCGCGAGGAACTCTCCCGAAATAACTCTCATTCCATAGCAGGCGCCGAGGTGACGAGGCTCCAAATGCTCCCGAATTCCCAAGTTGAAGAAGTAAGCCTTCTCACGTCGGCTCCTACTTTTCGGTCCCTGCTTTTCAGACACGCTCTGACATAGAGAGCCCGCCCTGCTGTCCCGTAGTCTGGATTTAAAAAACTTGTCTTTCTTTTGACTCCCTGTGTGATAACAGGGTTCACCAAAGGCCAACCCAAATCATCAACCCTGATTTGCAGTCACTCAGCCGTCATGAAGAAAAACAACCCACCACGTCGCGCCGGATTTACGCTGATCGAACTGCTCGTCGTCATCGCGATCATTGCCATCCTGGCCAGCCTGCTTCTTCCGTCGCTCGGCATCGCCAAGGAAGCCGCCAAGAAATCGAAATGCTCCTCGAACCTCAGGCAGATCGGCATTGCGACCATGATGTATGCTTCGGACAATCGCGGGCACATGCCCCTCAGCAACATGTTTCATGACGATCCCGACAAACTTTGGATTCGCCAGATCCTCCCCTATGTGGGAGGCAGCGACGAAGTGCGCGCTTGTCCCAGTGACAAAAAAGCGCTCGAACGAATCAAGCGGAACGGCACTAGTTACCCGATCAACGACTGGACGACGCAACCCGGTCCGATTGCCGGGTTTCCACCCGCCAGTCCTCCGGACCACGCGCATATTCTGGATCAACTCAAGTTCCCCTCCGAGACGATCATTGTATTCGAAATCGCCGATGAACAGGAAATGAACATCCTCCACGATCATACGCACGGACGGGTCGGGTGGCCGACATGGCGGGACGTGATCGACGACATCCAGCCCGACCGACACGGGGGAGGCAAGAAAAACACCGACAAAACCGGCGGCCAGGCCAATCATCTGTATGCGGACGGCCACGTGGAGAGCATCCGGGGGATCACGCTCTACAAGCTGTTCGACAACGGCAAAGGCATCAATTTTTCCACGCCTCCGGAACTGCGAAAAGAAAAGCGCTGATGGTAGATCAACCCCGGGACCCGACGCATCAAGCCGTTGCGATCATTCGCCCTGACATCCGGATTCCGCAGGACGAATTCAATCTCTTGAGCTCTGCCCCGCATGAAGCGGGGATCTGATAACGTTTTTGGAAACCCTGACCGGCGCTCCGCTCGCCCCGGACTTAACCAAGCTGCCGGAACGGACAGTTAAAAATAATTGAGGGATCCACTACAAACGGACGTATCACTCCAATGAGCGACCTTGCCACCTCCGCAAACCGACGCCCCCAGGCACCGAAGGAGGAACGTTCGTGGCGCTCTCAACATTTATGCAAAAGAACTCAAACGATCAGGGCGGAGAGTTTTCAGATCTGAGTCAACTGCTTCGGAGCGAAGGACGGCTCAGCGCCCCCCTGCCTCCCGGATTCCAGGATCGGGTGTGGCACAGAATTCACCGTCGGAAATCCAAGGCTTCAGCCGGCTCTTTCTGGGAAACGCTGGCTTCAGGGCTTGATCGGCTGTTCGCCCGCCCCGCCCTTTCCGCCAGTTTCATCCTGATCTGGCTCATCGCAGGGCTGGCGGCCGGCTGGACCCAGGGCCGGCAGGATTCGGTCCGGATGAAGGTCGAGCTCGAACGGCGCTACGTTCAATCGGTGGATCCTTACCAGAACCCCGGATATTGACCCGTGAAACGCACCCTGATCATTTTGGCCGCAGCCGCGTTCGCGGCTCTCGGCGCGTATGTCGGATTCTATTGGGCCGCCACGGCATCGGATCGCGCCCTCCTGAAACGGGAAGCGCCCGAACTGGCCTGGTTGCAGGAGGAATTCAATCTGAGCGATGCCGAGTTCACCCGGATATCGAACCTCCATGAAGCCTACCTCCCGGAATGCGCCGAACGGTGCCGGCAGATCGCGGCCCGGAACATGGAACTTCAGGAACTGCTGAGAGGGACCAATGTATTGACTCAGGAAATTGAGCGATCGATCGAACAGGCGGCCCAGATCCGGATGGAATGTGAGAAAAGCATGCTGCGTCATTTCCTGGAAGTGAGCCGCACAATGCCTCCCGAGCAGGGAAAACGTTATCTGGACTGGGTGCAACGCCGAACCCTCTTGGCTACTCCAAGCATGGGCCACAGTCACTAGTGTCGCCAAATTTCCCATGAGCCCGATAACCCCCGAGACGGAGGATCGCGACAACATGCTCCGGCTGACCGGAGGCGACGACACAGCATTGAACGACCTGATGAATCGGCACGCCACCCGGCTTTTCAACTATCTGTTCCGATGCCTCGGCAACCTGGAGGACGCCGAGGAAATCTCCCTGGAGAGCTTCGCCCGGGTGCACCAGCACCGAGATCGATTCAAGCCCGCGTTCAAATTTTCCACCTGGTTGTACACGATCGCGACCAACCTCGTCCGCGATCACCTCCGCTACCGCTCCAGACGCCCCGTCACCTCGCTCGAAAGCCGTTTCGACTCCTCAGCACCCGATCGGGCGACCCTGATGACGAGCCCGGATCCCTCACCGAGCGAACTGGTTGAGAAAACCGAACGATCCCGCATGGTGCACCAGGCGGTCGCGGAACTGCCCGAAGACCTCAGGATTCCGCTCGTGCTGGCCGAATTCGAAGGGCGATCCCACGCCGAAATCGCCAGCATGCTCGGCTGTTCGGCCAAAGCAGTGGAAATGCGGGTTTACCGGGCTCGCAAGGAACTCAAGGCAACTCTGGCTCCGTTCCTTTCCAAATAGACCACGATCTCATTGGAACATCAGGGCTGTGCGATGTCCAAGTTTGAGTTGAAAACGGGCCGCGAACCCACAAAATCAGTCTCCAACAAAATTGAGTGCAAATAACCCTTGCCAAACAGCCCGAAGAACCGTTGAATCCACCCGGTTGTTGGCGAGATAGCTCAGTCGGTAGAGCAGCGGATTGAAAATCCGCGTGTCGCCGGTTCGATTCCGGCTCTCGCCACCACTGCCATTTTCTTCGAGTGCTTCCCTTCCCCCATCCCGGGGTGCTGCTTCGAAACGCTTCCGATGTCGGGCGCAGGTTCATGGGTAGGAAACACCTCCAAAAATCGGATGCGAATTGATGCCATGAACCGATCCGACTGTAACGCTGATTGGTAATCGGCTGTGCCGCGGATTGCCAATCCGCGATACGGCGGACTGCCAGTCCGCGCTACATTGTGCTGACGGTCCATGGAGAGAGTTGGGGTTAGCCCGGATATTTCACACATTTTCGCCGTCCAGGCGCGGAACGGTAACCCGAGCGTTATTCAAAACTCCAGGCCACGCAACAGTCTGTTTCGACACTGAACGCGTCGAGGACGGCCCGGCGGTCCGTCCCTACCACCGAAACGCGTTACCGCCACTTTTGACTGTGAAATAGTCAGGTTAGGGGGACCCACGCAAACGAAAGCAGTGATGCGAAGTGCGATCAGAAAAAAGCGTGTAAGGAGCAGAGTCCTCTGGCGCATTGATCGGGCGCGGTAAATCCGCGAATCGACCTTGAATTCTATGGTTTGCCCTCGATCAACGCCTCGGCTTCAGCCATCAATGCTTTGTCCAACAGCCATTCCCACCACAATGGTTGGCTTGGGTGATCGGCACTTCCAGGGTATTGCTCATCCAGATCCGCCATCAACTCTCTCGCTTTAGTGAGTGCGGCCAGGGCCGCGTCCTGATTTTGAAGTTGGTGCTGACTCATCGCCTGAGCGAGAACCACGGCAATGTCATTCTCAGGCGTTGGGACCCCAAACTCGATGGCCAGATATTTCTCAGCCTTTTCCGCCGCCACAGCGTAATTGCCCTGCCGGAATTCGGCCAGGGTAAGACAGGCGCCATTCCAATTGTCGATCCTACTATTAAAATCCCCGTCGGCGGCCACCATCTCCGCCAGCTTCCGTCCGGTCTCCAGCTCTGATGGTGCCGCCGGGAGCATGGTGCAGGCTAGAGCGGTGAAGACTGCCGGAATTCGGTAGGGTTTGTCGCCGTAACGGGCCAGCATGTCGCGCCGCACTTTTCGGAAACCCTCCAGATCACCCTCGTGCACCGAGAGTGCCGCGAGGGCAATCCACGGTCCTCCAATTGCCTGGTCGGGCGCCTGTTGCACGGCTTGCCGGGCTACTTCCCGGGCACGGGCAAAATCCCCCCGCCGACCCGCTGAAGCTCCTTCTTCCCACCAGAACATTTCATCACGCTTCAGGTCAATGGCATCGTCCAGTCGCCAGAGGCGGGCCGCCTGGTCGAGCAGCTTTGAAACCATCCATCGGCCCTCCGGTTCGATGATGAACCGGGTGGCGATGGTGTTCTCCAGTGAGGGCAGCGTAGCCCGGCGGACGCCCGTGCTCGCATCCCAGAGACGGAGGGTTCTATCATACGATCCGGAAAAAAGCGTTTTGCCGTCGGGAGAAAATGCGACGGAAACCACCGAATCGGCATGGCCGAGGAGTGGAAGGACCAGTTGTTTGCCGGTTCGCGGATCGATCAAATGGATTTCGCTGTTCCATTGGCCACAGGCGAGCCGTGTTCCGTCGGGAGAAAACGCCATCGAAAAAACGGGGGCCACCGGAACGGTCTCGAGCAGGATTGGTTGCTCGGGAGCAATATCCCACAGCATCACCTGAAACTGAGTTCCCGTGTGGCCGCTGATCGCGAGCAGGGAGCCATCGTGAGAAAGCGCGACGGCAAACGTATTGCCGGCGAAGTCGGTGCCTGCCAAACGGACCCTCCGTCCCGTGGTCGGACTCCACAATTGGAGTCCGTGGCTCTTGAACCCCCGCAGGTTCCAATCTTCGCCGGAGTCAATCTCCACCCAGGCGACCTGGTTGCCGTCGTCGCTGACCGTCAACAAAGTCGTCACATGGTCGCCTTTGCTCGCGGGTCGGTCGGAGGTTCCCAGCAATTCCCCGTTTCCCGCATCCCAATGTTGGATGCGCCCGTCCTCTCTCTGGGCGGCAAGAAAGCGGCCATCGGGGGACGCCGCGTGAATGGCAAACCGTGCGCCTTCCTGCCAGGGAGGCATCTCCCGTCCTGTGGCCACATCATACAACCGGATGGGGGACGGGATTCCAGCACGCTCTCTTCCAAGGAAATCTTTCAGCTGGGCTCTGGCAAACGAGTCCTCCGCCGGAGGACTTCGCCAGGCGAGGTGCCCGCCTGCGAGATAACAGGTGCCCGCTCCCCTTTCGGAACCTGCGATCTCGGGTGCAACGCCGCTTTCCCGCACATCCCAGACCTTCAGGAAACGTTCCTGGTCGGCGGACCATACGGTGAAATCATCTCCTACAAACTCCATCCTTGAGGGCTTCGAGTGGCCCTTGAGCCGGGAAACCATGCGCGGCGACGGCTCCAGTTCCCCGACCAGAATGGCGTTGCCTTCGGCCGTCGAGGCCGCGAAGTATCGGCCGCTGGGCGAGAAACGAACCCTTAAGACGATAGCTCGGGCTTTGTAGAGCTGTTCCGGTGCGGACGACGGAAGGGGGTTCATTTCCCACAGGTTCACGGCCCCGCTTTTCTCGCCGGTAATCAGCCTATGACCATCTGGCGAATAGGCCAGCGTAGTCAACGGGCTCTTTGATGGACGCCGGAATACCGGCTCGAGGCGTGCGACATTCCAGATCTCCAGAGCCCCCGTATCTGAACTCGTGAAGGGGCCGTCTTGCATACCCACCGCCGCGGCGAGTTGGCTTCCATCCGGCGAAAACGCCAGCTCCCAGACGTTGTTTGCCCCTGGATTCTCGTTGGAGACTTCCAGCACTTTGACCACCTGCCAGGTCCGGCTATCCCAGAGCGCGACGCGGCCGTCGCCAGCGCCGGCTGCGAGCAGAAAACCGTCCGGGGAATACGCCAGTCGATTGATGAACGAACGCCCCGCGCCAATCTGATTGGTGGCGCCTTCGGGAAACGTGAGGTCCGGAGAAAGTGGCTGCCACGTCCGGGTATCCCAGCGGCGTAGATTCGAAGGATCCGGACCCGATACCACCAGTGTCCGTCCATCCGGGGAGTAGGCAACGGCTGGCATTGCACCCTTGTAATCGCTGCCATTGACCGGGAGCTGGCGGACGAGGTTGCGGCTGGCGACGTCGAACAGCGCCACGTTGCCGGGCCAGCAGACCGTGGCAACCGTCTTCTGATCCGGGGCCACTATCAGTTCATTAAAGTGACCGCCCGGGGACACCATGGTGGCACGTTCGCGACGTGAGGCTTGGTGCCAGAAATACCATTCCGGGCCGCGCAGATCGCTTGCTTCCGCCTTTCCCTCTTTTTGAATGTGACGGTTCAACAACTCGTTGAGCTCGTTGAAGCTGCCTTCCGCGTAGGCTTGCCCGGCACGGTTCATGTCAGCGACATACAGCTCCCGGCCCACTTTGGCTTCGGCGTCAAGGGCCGCAGCCCGCTGCTTGTCCGCGTAGCGGCTGGCCCTCACGGCATAGAAAGAAGCGATCACCGCCACGACCGCCACAGCCATCGCGAGTCTCATCAGCCAGCGCATTCGGCGCGCGGACCGCGATTTTTCCTCGGCGCGGAGCCGTTGGTTTTCGGCGATCGCCTTCGCCTGCTCCAGTTCGCGCTGGCGCGCGGCTTCACGTTCCTGCTCCTCACGTTCGGCCTCGACCCGGCTACGTTCCAGATAAGCCATCGCCCGATCAAACCCGCCGCCGTATTGATCGGCCCAGGCGGCGTTCGGATTCGCCTCGTCCCGCCACGCGAGTGCGATGCCCAGCTCGGGATCGCGATACAGCCCGGCCTTGCCCACCTCCTCCAACTGCGCGCTCTCCGCCAACCGATGGAAGATGCCCACCGATTGCGCCTCTTCCTCCACCCATTCCCGTAACCGCACCCAAACACGCATCAGGCTCTCGTGCGAGATGTCGATCACGGTGGAATCTTCGAGCGGCACCGAGGGTGGAGGCATGAGAAAGGTCACACCCAACTGGCGGTACGCCTCGATGATCGGCGTAAATTCCGCGGCCGGAACGTCCACGATTTCTGCGAGTCGATCCATGCGTAGAGGACGGCGGATGCCGCGATTTTCGGATTCGCGGACGGTAATGGCCTTGAACATCGCGGCACACAACTGACGCGCGCGATCGGAACCGAGGCTTTCGTAAATCTCATCCGCATGGCGCGACAACGCGGTTTGCATGCGGCCGATGGCGTTGTAGTCATCGAGATCGAGGGAACGGGGGGCAATTTCCGATTTGCGATTTGCGATTTGCGATTGAGGAATATCGGCAGCCTTCGTTGAAGGGATGTTACTCGCCAGACTATCTGCCTCCGGTTCGTTGATTTCCGATATGCCAATGTCCTTGCTGCGTCTTTTCCAATGGTCCCACGTCCGCATCAGGGCGTGCTGGAGGCAAGGCAGTTGATCCGCCTGGTCGCCCAGGTCGTTCAGCACACGTTGCAGCAAACGCGGCGTGACGCTCCCTCCCGCGACCCGGATCGGCCCCTCGATCGATTGCTTAAACTGCTCGCGGTTCATTCGGGGAATAAGATACTCACCGCGATTGACCGCCTCCGCCAATTCCTCGAACTGGGCGCAATCCCCGATAAAGTCCGAACGCATCGTCAGGACGATGTAGATTGGAACTTCCTTCTGGGCAGCCGAGTGCAGGAGCATGCTCACAAATTCACTGGCGGCCTCGCGCTGGGCCCCGCCACCCTGGTTGAAACGGAAGATTTCCTCGAATTGATCCACCACAAGAAGGAAGTTCACGTTTTCGCCCAGCCGCGCTTGCCGGATGGCCTCCACCAGGCCGGAGTGACTGCGGTTCAAAGTGGCCAGCAACCGCGCTTTCGCGTCCTCCTCCGTCTCGTCGTAGAGTTCCGATTCCAACATCGAATCCGCCAGATGGCTCATCGGCGCGGCACCCGGATGGGTCACGGCCACTTCCCAAACCGTGCCCGCTTGAAGCATCTTTCCACCAAGCAGATGCGAAAGCAGCCCACAGCGGACGAGGGACGATTTACCGCTGCCGGACGATCCGACGACTGCGACGAAACGCTGCGCGCCAAGGGTCTGGAGCAATTCCATGGTCTGCGCTTCGCGGCCGAAGAACAGGTGATCTTCCTCTTGAGTGAAGGAACGCAGACCTGGAAATGGATTGTCAGGGCGGTGATGCGAATTCATGTGAGACTGAGGTTTTGGGATACTGTAAAAAGGTCTTCTGAAGGATAGGGGTTGTCGTGCTGCGACAACCCGACCTGTCGCAGCGCGACAGGTCCCACCCTGTCCGGCAGCTGCCTCCACTGAGGTTCAATGTTGCACCGAATTCCTTCACAGGTGGGGAAGGTGGGGATTGTTGCGCTGCGACAATCCCGTCCGCGTCCAGCGGACGGTCCCGG
>CALBIE010000642.1 GCA_937893495.1 uncultured Verrucomicrobiales bacterium
GTGGCGAGTGGTCGCTGCACTTCCGCTCCGGCACTGGTGGCGAGCGCCATGGGAACGAATCCAAAACTGGCCACCGTCGCCGTCATGAGGACCGGTCGAAGACGTGTCATTGCTCCCTCCCGGACCGACTCCAGCACGGTTTTACCCTCCTCGCGAAGTTGATTGAAAAAGGTGATCAGAACCACGCCGTTCAACACCGCCACACCGCTCAAAGCGATGAAGCCGATACCCGCAGAAATACTGAACGGCATTTCTCTGAACCACAGCGCGAACACCCCGCCGGTGATGGCCAGGGGAATTCCAGTGTAAACGAGAATGGCCTGTTTCAAACTGCGGAAGGTCATGAATATCAACAGAAATATCAGGCCCAGAGCCACCGGTACCACAACCGTCAGCCGCCGCCGCGCCTCCTGAAGATTCTTGAAGTTGCCGCCGAACTCGACGTAGTAACCCTCTGGAATCTCGACCTGCTCAGCGATTTTCCTTTGAGCCTCGAGCACAAAGCTTTCGGTGTCTCGGCCGCGTAGATTGACCATGACGGTCATCCGTCGCTGAAAAGCCTCGCGATTGATCGTGTTGACGCGCTCGACCACTTCAAAATCCGCCACCTGGTCGAGGCTGATAATTCCTCCGTCGGCCGTTCGCACCGGCATTTGCGCGACGGCGGACAGGTCTTGCCGGGCGGATTCCGGAAGTCTCACCATCAGCGGATAACGATAGATGCCATCAATGATGATTCCCGCCTCCGCACCGGCGAACCCTGTTCTGATAACCTCATTGACTTCCGAGGCGTGCACGTTGTACCGGACCATGGCTTCGCGATCCATTTTCACCTCGAATAACGGAGCCTTGCCGACCGCGTCGAACTCCACCTCTCCAGCGCCCGGAATCTTTTCGGCAATCTCGCGAATCTCCGAAGCCACCTTCTCCAGCGTTTCAAAATCTTCGCCAAAAACCTTGATCGCCAAATCCGCACGGATTCCGGAGAGCAGTTCGTTGAACCGCAGCTCGATGGGCTGACTGAACAGGAGCGCCTGACCCGGTAGATTGGCGTTCAACTCTTCCTGCATCAATTCCGCCAGGTTGTCTTTGCTGATCGGCTTCCCGTTTTTCTTGCGCCACTCGGAAGGAGGCTTCAACAGCGTGTAGGTGTCGGAGACATTGACCCCCATCGGATCGGTCGCCACCTCGGGCGTGCCAATTCGGGAAATGATGTGCGTTACTTCAGGGAAATGCTCCAGCAACAGTTTCTCAGCCTGTTTTTGCATTTCGATGGATGCGCCGAGACCGATGCTGGTCGTTCGGATCATCTGGATGGCCAATGAACCTTCGTCCAATTCCGGGACAAATTCGGCACCCAGGCGATTAAATGTGACCACCGCCAGTGCGAAAAGTGCCACCGCGCCTACAACCACCAGCCAGCGGAGTTTCAGCGCCAGGCCCAGCACCGGGTGGTATATCCATTTTGCGATCCGGATGAGCAGGTTGTCTTTTTCGCTCACCTTGCGACTCATCAAGAACGCGCAAAACGCCGGCACCATCGTCAGTGCGAGCAGCAACGAACCGACCAGGGCCATAATGACGGTCATCGCCATGGGCTTGAACATTTTCCCCTCGACTCCGACCAATGATAGAATGGGAAAATAGACAATCGTGATGATCGAGACGGCGAAGACCATCGGGCGTCCCACTTGTTTGCAGGCCGTCAGAATCGTTCGCAGCCGCTCCTGTTTCGTCAGCAACCGCCCGACATGGTGCTGCTTTTCCGCCAGCATGCGGATGATGTTCTCAGCCAACACCACGGATCCATCCACGATCAATCCGAAGTCGATGGCTCCCAGGCTCATCAAATTGCCGGACACGTTAAACCTCACCATCCCGGTGATCGCGAACAGCATGGAAAGCGGAATCGCCAGGGCCACAATGAGGGCGGCCCGGATATTGCCCAACAACAACACCAGAACGACAATCACCAGCAGAGCGCCCTCAACGAGATTCTTTTCCACGGTTGCAATGGTCCGGTCCACCAGATCTGTACGGTTGTAAACCGTCTTGATCTCGATGCCCTTGGGCAGCCTTTTCTGAATGTCGGAAATCTTCTCGTGGACACGATGCGCAACCAGGCGGCTGTTCTCGCCGAGCAACATCATGGCCACGCCAATCAATGCCTCATCACCATTATAAGTCGCGGCTCCCGTGCGAACACTGGAACCGATCCCGACCTCCGCGACGTCTTTGACACGGATGGCCTGCTTGCCCGCGCCAAATTTTAGGGGCAGGTTCGCAATCTCCTCGGCGGTATACACGCGCCCGGACGAACGGATGGTGATGCTCTCTCCAGCCTGCTCGACCACACTGCCGCCGGCGTTCTCAGTATTTTCGCTCAACACCCGCGATAGCTCGCCATAGGTCAGACCGACACTCATCAGTTTCCGGGCATCCGGGAAAACGACAATTTGTTTTCCGAATCCACCCGAGGTGTTGACTTCAGTGACGCCTTTGACGCTCACCAGCAGCGGGGTGACCACGAACTCCTGCAACAACCGGAGCTGCATCAGGCGCTCCTGCTCGGTATCCGGTCTGTCGGGCGCGTCATCCGCGTATCTCAGCACGTAGAAATAGATTTCCCCGAGCCCGGTGGAGATCGGCGACATCTGTGGGGGATCGATGCCACCAGGCAACGCCTCCATGACATTCTGCAATCGTTCACTCACCAACTGGCGAGCCCGGTAGATATCCGTCCCTTCCTCGAAAATGAGCGTAACCTGCGACAGGCCAAACTTGGAAATGGAACGAACTTCCAGCAAATCCTGGATGCCGCCCATTTCGATTTCAACCGGATAGGTTACGAGCTTTTCAATCTCCTCCGGTGCCAACGAGGGCACGGAGGTGTTAATCTGTACCTGGACATTGGTAATATCCGGCACGGCGTCGATCGGTAGCTTCAATGCTGCCGAAACGCCTACGGCCACCAGACCGGCAACCGCAATCAGGACGAAAACACGCTGCTTAATCGCAAACTCAAAAAACTTATCAATCATGGGTAAATCCTTGTTCAGTGGCTGTGACCGCCACCCTTGGTAAAACGCAACTCCATCAACCACAGGCCGACGACACCTCCGCTGGCAATCACATCGCCCGGATACAAACCGTCAACCACCTCGATCATTTCCACACTCGACGCGCCGATCTTGACCGGAGTGCGCAGCCAGCGCTCGCCGTTCCGAACGTAAACAAAATTGCCCGTGGCCGACGCCAGCAAAGCGGAGCGAGGCATGGCGAAGACCTCCCGATCCTCCCCACGAAACGTCACGTTCACGAAGGAGCCGAAGTGGAGGAGATCATCTTCATTAGGGATTTCAATAATAGCCTCGACCCGATCAATGGCTCGCGCCGTCGATCGGTCAAGTTGCTTCAAAGTTCCCACCCTTCCAATGGCTCCACCGGGAACCGCCAATGCAACCGTCTTCCCTGGACGCAAGTTTTCAGCGTCCTTGACGGAAATCATCGCACTGGCCAAAGCAGTCTCTATTCGCCCGTCTCTGGCGGGCTTCAATTGAAAGACCTGGGCGGCGACGGAAAAACTCAAAGCCAGTTTTTCTTCACTGACCTCCCGGGAGCTCAAGCCAATCATTTCACTGGCCTCTTCGTGAACCACCAGGCCTTTACCTTCGGCAAACTCGGCTCCGCCTTCTTCTTCGGGACCACCATGCCCTTCGTGTCCTTCATGCCCACCGTGCGCGCCTTCTCCGTGGTTATGCCCATCATGATCGTCATGACCTTTGCCACAGCCCATCAGGCCCACGGCTGCCGCCACCAAAACGAGGCAAAACTTTTCTGTGATTGGTTTCATTGATTGCTGCTGGTTGTCGGGACAGGCGTGCCCGCGCCTAGATTCTGGCGGGTCAGAACCTGCAATTGTTGGAGGCTTTTCATGGCCTCGCCTCGCAGGTCCAGAATGGACCCCACCGCTTCGACATACTCCCGCTGGAGTTCGATATAAGTGGCGATTGGCAGGGAGCCGAGACGGTAGTGGCGGTCCCCCAGTTGGGCCGCCTCCTGAATTCGATCGATGGTGTCATTCGACCAGCGATTCAACTCTTGCTGCTTTAGCGTGTACGCCATCCATTCATCCAAAACCTGCTGCTCTACGTTTCGTTGGGTAACGAACAGCGAGGCGTCCGCCTGTTGTTGGCGGGCTTTTGCAACCTCCATGTTTCCGGCGTTCCGGTTCCACAATGGAAGCGGAAGCGAAATGCCGATTCCGGCAACGGTGTCGGGCCGGCCAGCCCGGTCCTGTGAGACGAACGGCCCCACCGATATTTCCGGCCAGCGCTGGTTTTCACTCAGATTGACCTTCAGTCCCTGCTGCTCAAGTTCGGCCTGCCGCATGAGGATGTTGAAGTTCCGAGTGCGTGCGGCACCCAGCAGGGTCAGCTTGGCCGGCAATTCGGAGAACATGATCGCTTCGGCTTTTATCCGAAGCGTTGAATCGAGCGGCACGCCGCGCAACAGGTTGATCGCGAACACCGCTCGTTGAAGTTCACGATTCGCATCGATTGCCTGTTTGCGAAACGTGATCACGGCGGATTCGACAATGCGTAATTCGATTAGCGGGGCGATGCCGGCGGGGTCCCGTTGCACCAGGACGGACAACAGTTCCTGAAGCCGGTTGGCCACTTCACTGACGGCCTCCGCCTTTTGCCGTTTGATAATCAGGTCGTAACCGAGTGTCCGGGCCTGCGCCGCCAGCGTGGCCTTGAATTGGTCAAGTCCCAGCTCCGCCAGCTTGATATCCTGATTGGCAATGGCCCGGCGGAGAGCGATGCGCCCGGGATACTCAAAGGTTTGAACGACCGAGACGGCCCATGACGCACCTTCAGCGGAAGAACCCGGACCGGGGCCGGAAATGCTTTGCCGGCCTACTTGGGTCGAGAGTTCCGGATTGGCGTAGATACCAGCCTGTCTGCGACCGCCTTTGGCGGCGGCGATTTCAGTTTCATAGAATCTGATCTCGGGGTTTTCGATCAGGGACTGTGCTACAAGCAGGTCCAATCCCATCTCCACCGCGTTAGTCGAAGGCGGGAGGGCTGGCACTTCTGCCGAAAAGGCTGAAATCGAGACAAAGATGCCGACGATGGCCGAGCACATTGCATTTCGGAGTTTTCGATAATTGGTTTTCATGCGTGGTAATTGAGAGTTCGTTTGCAATAGGGATTACTGGACGTGGATCTCCCACAATTCATGCGTACACGCGCATCAACGGCGAAAAACCGTGAAGGGAAAGGATCTGAGAGGACTCACGAGCCGGCCAATGCGGGCAGCGTCAGAATCGAATCAGACCAATGTGAAGGAAGGGGCTCGAACCGGCAGGGCGGCACGAGAGTCGAATTGCCAACTGACAGCTATTTCTGGCGGAGCGGAAGTCTCCTGCCATCTCGACCTGTCAGGCTGCTCAACGGCTGGCTCGGGTAAAAGGCAAACAATCAGGCAAAATGCAATCTGAACAGGCGATTGATAACTTTTCTTCGGAACTCCTTGATCCAGTTGTAAGGCGAGGTCCATGCAATTATTGCAACACTCAACTTCTCCGGGGCAGAAATACCCGTCATGTTGATTGTCTGTATCCGCAGCCTCGCAAACGTGGGATTCGCAGGACCCGTCGGCACTGGCCTCAATCGCGACATGCCCATCCTCACCTATGCACAATACCGACGCCGGTCCGCCGATCAGACCGATCATCGTCACCATGATGGTCAGTAGTAGGGAAGTATGCCGGTATCGCTGCACAGCTTTACAACTAACGCTAAGGTCGCCGAAGGCAAGGGGAAAATTGCGGAATCTTCTAAATGCACGGTCGCCGTTCAATGATCATGCCGATGCTCCGCGTGGCCTTCGTGCGCGCCGAGTTCGAAGTCCAATTGTAACCAGACCGAATGATCGATGCCCCGGAGTTGTCGGGCATCGTAGTTATACTGCAGTCTCACGCGGGCAAAGTCCGTTGATTGCCACGTGAGATTCGGCGAGAGCCGCCAACGGCGACTGCGCGCCGGATCAATACCAACGATGCCCTCATACTGAGCGCGATTCGGCGCAACGTAATCCCATCGCATGCCCGTCCGCCAGTTGGGATGAAACCCGTAAATCAATTGCGTGTAGAATCCGTAATCCTCAATCGTTTCCCGCGGCAC
>CALBIE010000643.1 GCA_937893495.1 uncultured Verrucomicrobiales bacterium
GTGTATGTGGTCACGGTCGTTCAGGAAATGACGCGGGAGAAGGCGATCGTCACCGGCACCTTGAAAGCCGTGTCGCAGGCGGGTGTGGCCGCGCGCGAGCCCGGTGCGGTGGAGGAAGTGTTCGTGGACGAGGGCGAAGCGGTGAAGAAAGGCGGCGTTCTTGCCCGGCTCGACACCCGGCGCACTCAGGCGATGCTGGCGGAGGCCAAGGCGCGGTTGACGTCGGCGAAAAGTCTGCTCGGCCAGCGTGCCGCGGAAATGGCCCGGGCCGGGGAAGATCTCCGGATGAAGCGCGGTCTGCGAGAGCGGAACGTCGTTTCACAGAGCGATTTGTTGGATGCGGAAAAGGCGACGACCGTGGCAAAGTTGCAATTGGATGTGGCGTCGGATGGCATCAAGGAAGCAGAAAGCCGCATCAATCTGTTGGAGGTGCAGTTGTCGGATTCGACCATTCTGGCGCCGTTTGACGGTGTGGTGGTGGATCGCCGGGTGGAGCCCGGAGAATGGGTGGGCGCCGGCGCGGTGGTTGCTTCGCTGGTGGCCGTCGATCCGATCGAGGCGTGGTTGCGCGTTCCCGCCCGTTATCTTGGCGGCACGGATTTGGAGGCGGGAGCCTTTCGCGTGCGCCAATCCTCCACCCGGCGTGTTTTCGAAACGACCAAGGTTGAGAAGGTTCCCCAGGTCGAGCCGTTGAGCCAGTTGTTCGTGGTCGTGGCGACCGTTCAGAACCCGAAACGCGATTTGACGCCGGGTGAATCCGTCACCGGCATTGTCCCGGTCGGGAAGATACAGGCTTTCTGGCGCGTGCCGGCCAACGCCGTGGTCCCGTCGCCGTTGGGAGATTTCGTCTATGTTGCGCAAACGCCGGCGGGCGACGGCGCAATGCCCGCCGCGAAAAAAGTTCCGGTGAAGGTTGCGTTTGAACGTGGCGGCAATGCGTTCATCGCGGCGGAGGCAAGTGGAATCAAGGATGGGGATCGGATTGTCGTCGAGGGCAACGAGCGTCTCATGCCCGGACAGCCGCTGATGATCAAGTCGGCCGAGGAAACCGCCACGGTACCAGCGCCATGAAGGTCGTCGATTATTGCATCCGGCAGCCCATCTCGGTTGCCGTCGGTGTGGGTCTGGCATTGCTGGCCGGTGTGCTGGCATTTAACAGCGTGCCGGTGCAGTTGAAGCCGGAGGTCGATTCGGTGGTGATTTCCGTGACGACCCGCTGGGAAAGCGCGTCCGCCGAGGAGATCGAAAGCGACATTGTCGAAGAGCAGGAAAAGGTGCTCAGCGATCTCGCCGGACTTGAATCGTTGACCAGCAACAGCAAGGCCGGACAGGGCGTGGTGCGGCTCGAATTTGAGACCGGCACGGACATCGCGGCGGCCAAGGCCGAGGTCTTGCAGAAGCTCGACGAGGTTCCCGGTTATCCTGAAGCCGTTCTGCAACCCATGGTGGAGGACATCGACCCCGAGTCGGTCGATTTCATCGCCTGGGTTGGTTTGTCGTGCACGGACACCAATTTCGACACGACCACGTTGTTTGACTTCATGGAACGGCGCATGAAGCCGCGATTCGATCGCGTGCAGGGCGTCGCACAGGTGGGCGTTCGCGGTGGGCGTTATGCCGAGTTGCAGATCCGGGTCGATTCCCGCGCACTGGCTGAACGCCTCATCACCTGGCAGCAACTGGCGACCGCGCTGCGCAATGCCAACCGGAATTTCTCCGCCGGAAAACTCGTGGAGGGCAAGCGGGACATCCGGGTGCGCTCCACCGGGCGGTTCGAATCGCCGGAATCGGTCATGAACACCATCCTCCGGCGCGACGAGGCGGGGCCGGTTTACATCCGGGACGTGGCCGAGGTGGTGGAGACCTACAAGGAGAAGACCGACTGGGCGCGGGCGCGTGGAAACCAGATGCCGTTCTTCAACTTTCTCCTGCAACGGGGCGGCAATCTCATCGCGACCATGGATCTCATCAAGGCGGAGATTGCCCGGATGAACGCCCCCGGCGGTCTGCTGGAGGAACACGCGCGCAACCTGGGGCTCAACGGCAAACTCGAACTCGTGCAGGTTTACGACGCCACGACCTATGTGGAGGACGCCATTGACCTCGTACAGAGCAACATCGTTTATGGCGGCATTCTGGCGACGCTCACGTTGTTGTTCTTCCTCAAGTCATTTCGCACGGTCGGCATCATCGCCGTGGCCATCCCGATCTCCGTCATCGCGGCCATCGTGATTCTCGTGGTGATGGGACGTTCGGTGAACATCATCTCGCTGGCCGGAATCGCGTTCGCCGTCGGGATGGTCGTGGACAACGCCATCGTAGTGATTGAAAATATTTTCCGGCATCTGGAAATGGGCAAGGATCCTCGCGCCGCCGCCCACGATGGCGCGGTCGAGGTGGGCGGCGCAGTAGTGGCCTCCACCATCACGACCATCGCCGTGTTCTTCCCGATTCTGCTGATTCAGGAAACGGCCGGTCAGTTGTTCCGGGACATCGCCTACGCCATCATGGCTTCCGTCGCATTGAGTCTTGTGGTGGCGCTGACGGTGATTCCTGCCGCCGCCGCCCGAATCCTGCGCGCGCGCGACGCCCAGGAAAGCGACTGGGCGGAGGAAACTGCCACGACCAGCAAACCGCACAGTGGCTGGGGTCCGTTGGGCTGGATGCAGCGGATGGTCCATGCCATTCCCCATGTCGTCGCCGATACCGTCGCGGCGATCAATCGAAGCTGGACGATGCGCATCGTCGTGATTGCATCGTTCGTGGTCGGCACAATATACGGGATCAAGGTTCTGATTCCGCCGTTGGATTATCTCCCCAAGGGCAATCGCAACATTGTGTTCGGGCTCCTGATTCCGCCGCCGGGTTACAACCTCGACCAGTTGCTGACCATGGGCAAACGCATTGAGTCGGTGATTCGTCCGGCGTGGGAGGCCGCACCCGATCAGTTTGAGGTTGAAAAGGTCGTTCGCGGAGACGGCGTCAAGGAGGACCGACGTCAAATGGTGCCCGAGTTTCCCGGCGGCGAGCCGAGTGTCATGCCGCCGCCGATCGTCAATTACTTCCTCGTCAGTTTCGAGGGTCGGATGTTTCACGGTGGCATCTCGACCGACAAGAAACGGGTGAAGGACTTGATTCCGCTGTTCAACCAGGCGGCCGGCGGGCACAACGCGCCGGACACCATCGCGTTCGCGTTTCAGATGCCGTTGTTCCGGGTGGGCGGCAACAGCGGTTCCGCCATCAAGATTGATGTCAAAGGTCGCGACCTCGAACATGTTTCCGCGTCCGCCCGCGCCCTGATGTTCGGGCTCATCGGCAAGTTCGGTCCCTACAGCGTGAATCCCGATCCCGCGAATTTTCTCATGCCCTCCAGCGAACTCCGGGTTGTGCCCGAAGACCGTTCGCTGCTGAAGGTCGGTCTGACGCGCGCCGATGTGGGGCTGGCGGTGCAGGCCAACGGCGACGGCCTGTTGTTCTTTCGCGAGTATGAACGGAACGGCGAACTCCGCGACCTAAAGGTGATCAGCACGAAGTCCCTGGGGGCGAATCCCGTGGAGGAGCTTCTGAACGCGCCGATGGCGACTCCCACGGGGCACATCGTTGATCTCCGCAGCGTGGCCCGCGTGGAACGCGTGCTGGGCCCGGATGAAATCCGGCATGTGGACCGTTCCCGGGCTGTCACGCTGCAGTTCACACCGCCCGCCGGATTGCCGCTCGAGACCGCCATCAACGACGTGAACGATCTGGTCGCCGGGTTGCGCGAACAGGGTGCCATCACTCCCGGCATTGAAGTGGGATTGGCCGGGTCGGCCGGCAAGCTCAACGAAATCAAGCGGGCGCTGCTGGGCAGCGGCGGATGGTTGGGCACGATGAGCAGTTCAATGTTCCTCGCGTTCGTCGTCGTTTATCTGGTGCTGGTCGTGTTGTTCCAAAGTTGGAGTTCGCCGATCGTCATCATGCTCACGGTGCCGTTGGCAACACTGGGCGGATTTGCCGGGCTGGCGATCGTTCATTACTGGAGTCAGGCGGACCGCTACATGCCGGTGCAGAACCTCGACATGCTCAGCATCCTCGGTTTTGTCCTGCTGGCCGGTGTCGTCGTGAACAACGCCATTCTGATCATCCACCAGACGCTCAACTTCCTGAAGAACCCCAATCATCCTTCGGAAACGCCGGACGAAGCCATCATCGCGTCCGTTCGCACGCGCGTGCGACCTATCCTGATGAGTTCGCTGACCTCCGTGGGTGGCATGCTTCCGTTGGTCGTTCTGCCCGGCGCCGGTTCGGAATTGTATCGGGGTTTGGGCGCGGTGGTCGTCGGAGGACTGCTGATATCGACCATTTTCACGTTGATCCTTGTTCCGGCCGTCATGAGTGTTTTCTATGCTGCGATGAAACCGGACGTGTCAAAGCCCGAACTCAACGAACCGGAATCTGTCTGACCCAATCCATGCACACCTGCAATCGTAACAGCATAGTCCTTTTGATCGCCGCACTGGCGGGTGGGTTGCTCGGATGTGCCACGGTGACCGATCGGCTGGCGCCCGATGAGAGCGAAGGCGCACCAACCGGCGAGGGAAAATTCCTCTGGGATTCCAGTTCGGCTTCACATTCCAATTCACTTCCCGCGATCGGGAAATGGTGGCATGTGTTCAACGACCCGACCCTGAATTCGCTCATGTCACGATTGGCGGACGCGAATCCCAACGTGGCGGCAGCCCTGGCGCGGGTGGATCAAAGCTTCGCCGTTCTCGGCATCACCCGAGCGACCAAACAGCCGACCATCCGCGGGGAAACCAGCGGGGGGCGTCGGCAGGATTCGGTGAACAACCTGCTGTTCCCCATCGCCACCCCGCAATACTGGCGATATCGCGTCGGTGCGAGTGCCGCCTGGGAACTCGATCTCTGGGGTCGCGTGCGCGGCATGGCGAAGCGGGACACGTTTCGCGCGGAGGCTGAATCCGCGACGTACGCGAACGTGCTGCTTTCCTTGCAGACCAGTCTGGCACGTCAGTACTTTGCCCATCGCTCGGCGGAAACCGAACTCGCCCTGCTGGAATCCGCCCGCGGATTGCGGGAGGAAAACCTGAAGCTGGAGGAAGCCCGGCTCGAGTTTGGCCAGGGCGTCGCTGCGGATGTGTCACGGGCGCGTTTGCAGCTTCAGGAATCGCTTGCCGCCATCGAGGCGGCGCGGCGCGGCACCGGCAAACTGCTGCACGCCCTTGCCACCCTGACCGGTTCACTTCCCTCTGAATTGACCGCGCTGACGCGATCAAACGACGTTCATTCGGTAACAGTGCCGGCTGGATTGCCTTCGGACCTGCTCGTTCACCGGCCGGATTTGCTGGCCGCCGATCGGCAGTTGCGCGCCGCTGCCGCGCAGGTTGGGATTCGCCGCGCGGATTTCCTTCCGAAGATCACGCTCATCGGGAACGGAGGATTCGCGAGTTTGAACGCCAACAATCTTTTCGAGGCGGACAGTCTCTTTTTCGATCTCGGCCCGCAGGTGGATATCCCGATCTTCGGTGGAGGTGTCCGCAAGGCCGCCGTCGCCCAGGCCCGCGCGCAATGGCGGGAGGCCGCCGCCAATTATCAGGCGACTTTTCTCACGGCTGTCCGGGAGGTGGATGATGCGCTGCTGGACATCAAGAGCTACACCCGCGAACTGGAGATTCAGCGGGTCGGCGTGCAGGCGGCGGCGCAGACTGCCGAGGACGCGAAAGCTCGCCACGACGCAGGTTTGGGCGCCTACTCCGACTACCTGGCCGCTGAACAAATCCGCCTTCAGAACCGGCTCCGCGAGAACGCATTGCAGAGCGAACGCCGAATCGCCGATGTCCAGTTGATTCAGGCGCTGGGCGGCTCGTGGTAATCCTCCACTCGCCCGTTGAGAGAATTCGATCCCCTTCGCATTAACCGGATGGAATCTCTGGCGGATTGGAAGAAAGGAAATGGCGGGAAATAATTCCCTTGTCTATCGGTTCAAGGTCCCGCTGCGCGATTCGACAGTCGTGGAAGTTCTCCATGAACCATCTGACGGAGCGCCGGCTTGCAGCCGGCTTAAACCGTTGCCTGTCAACGAGACGACGCCGGTCGCAATCCAACCGTGTGGGACAGCGGCAGCGTATAAGCCGGCAACATGCCGGCGCTCCCGTTCATGGCCTCGATTCGCGTCCAATCGTTGGAGGTTTTCGCTTCGCATGAACCTCGTAGCAGCAAACGTGAGTTCGCTCACTTCAATGCACTCCGTGGCAATCGATCGTAAGCGTCATGCTGTCCACATCTGGCGGAGCGGCGGCGGATGAGGGATAACG
>CALBIE010000644.1 GCA_937893495.1 uncultured Verrucomicrobiales bacterium
AAATCCTACACCCTTATTCAGTTATGTATATCTATTTAACGCCCAGCACACTAGGCTCCTTGTTTTGAGAAATGGCTCGAATAGCTTCGATAATAGTCGATTTTCCACCGCTATTTGGTCCGACTAATATCGTCAACCCGCTACTTTCAGTTCCGTTCGGAATGGCAACGTCAAGCGTCTGTGCCGTGCCGAATCCCCGCAATCCAGAAACCTCAATCTTCCTTATTGGCATAGGCGAGCTTTTCTAATGGCTAACAAGTTATTCTATAGTTTTTTGGATATCATTGCCTTCGCTTGGTACCGAAGGGCGATATCGGCTGTTTTTCTTCTCGTGTTCCTAAATCTGAGATGAATAGCGGGTTTCTCCTTTTCACCTCAGCCCGATGCGCTGGCACCGCGCGGTGGGCGCTTCCGGCAATTGGGTTCCCCGACCACATGACGGGATTCTTTGCCCGGAGCGGCGGCTTGGCAATCCCGTTTTCGGTTCTTCGATGTTTCCAGCGGGTGGATGGCTGACGACGAAAGCAGCCTGTTGTTGGCGTTGGTGTCAACGTGGTCGCGGCAGCGTCTCCATGAAACAGGTGGCAGCCGACGTCAGGAGGCTCATGCTTTTTTGGGACAAAGTATGTGAGAGCCTCCTGACGTCGGCTGCTACGGTTCGAGGGTTCAAGGCGCAAATTCAACGGAATCACTCCACCGTCATCGAGCCACCCCGGAGCGGGGATGTCGGGTAACGGTTTCCCTGACAACCTCCCGGATGAGCCGGTCGAATTTCTCGTCGGGGTAGAGACGCCGCTCAACGAGCCGCGGATCGCTCCGGTAAAGGCAGGCGTAATAAAGGTAACCCTGCATCGCGGCAATCAGCGACGTCGGATGAATCTTGTCCCGATACAAACCGACGCGAGGGCCTTGCGCTTTCTCCGCCGGCGAGACCATCAGCGCATCGACCCCCGGCAGTTCCTTCCGGGCAAAGCGACGCACCAGTTCGGTCATCGCCAGGCCGGCCGGCAGCACATGGATTCGCCCGGGATACTTCCGGTTCAATTCCGCCACGACGGCATCGATTGTTTTCTCGAAACCGCCATCGCGGCCTCGTAGTCCTCCAGTCTGAATTCGTCCAGATTCACCGTGCGGTTGGCACCGGGCAGCCAGGGCCACAGATCCTGAATGTAGAACCGGGTTTCCGGATTGTGCTGGAGGGCGAGCTGGATCCACCGCTCGTAATCCGCCACCTCGCCGCCGTGAGTCCGGCCGTCTTCGGCAACGAGATGTCCGAAGGTCAGCACGTCAATCCGCCCGGTCGCGAGCGCCGCCGCCGCACCGCTGGCACCGCCGTAGAACTGCATCAGGTGCGTGTGCTTCTCGTGCCCCGCCGCCCGCGCGATGGTGATGCAGGGTTCGATGGCCGGAATGACGCAACTGTGCCCGAGCGAAACGGCCCACAACCCGTCGCCCGTCTTCTTCAACTCCTGCAGGTCCCGGGCCTTGACGATCATCTGCCATCGCCGGGTCGATTCGCGACCGCTGGACGGTTTCGCTTCCCGGCGCTTCCCGTAGGCGATCGCTTCCGCCACCGTGATCCGGCCGTCCTTGTCCGTATCCATGCCCCCCAGCAACCGCCCGGCCTCGGTGGCATCAAGGAATCCATTGCCATCGCGATCCAGTATTGACAACCATTTCGGCGCTTCCCCTTCAACCGGGCGCAATGCGCTATCGTCGAAGGCAGCGGCAAACTGCGCCGAGATGATCGAGGCAAATAAGACAAAGGTTTTCGAGCAGCGCATAAGGGGTGGCTCCTGTGGCTCTGAAGTCAGCGGTCATGCCTGGTCAAGATTTTGCCGTCGGAGAAATTTTCCTTCTTCTTAATGGCAGGCGGGGAGAATCCTGAATTTTTTCTGGCGTATCTTTGGCGCAGATTGCGCATTCAAGGGATACATAATGTGGCGAATCTCCCCCCAAAGACTTCGCGCGATTTGGTGGGCGAATTGAACCTCCGGGCTCGTGATTCGGCACCGCTCCAGACCCTTAGCCTCAGACATCCTGACCTCTAGCGGGAGAGGCGCACGTGATCGGGAAAACCAATGACCCCGGCTGGCGCTTTGGCGGCGAAGGATTTACGCTGCGCCAATGCCGCAGATCCAGCCTCCTGTCTTCCCGGTGCCGGTCCTCTCACCGTTATACCACTTCCACGTGCCCCGTGAAAAACGAGCAACCATCGCCAAAGCCGCAGGCGAGCCGTCCACCACCGCGACCACCCCGCAGCCCGACAGTTGCCACTGGTTTTTGGGATGATGACGATGAGCCGAAGCGGAGACCGGAGAAGGAGACTATTCGCATCAGTTTGCCGCCGAAGACGACAGTAGCACCGATCATCGAGGTGTGTACATCCGCTCCAGCCGTTCCAGTGCCAGAAGATAAGTCTAAGCAGAAGCCCTGGTGGAAATTTTGGTGAAATGAAAACGGCGTGGTCTAACATGCGTTCGATCCGTCGCGGTTGTAAACGGCGCGCCTCATGGCCGCCGGCGCTGAGCCGGGGAGCATAAGGGCCAGCCCGGCTCGGACCGGATCGCCAGGCGAATCTCGATCAGGAACACCCGCGGACCGGGCCGGTCCGCGGCACAGCCGAGCCGGTCCGAGCCGGACTGGCCCTTATGCTCCCCTCTTTGGATTCGTGATGTTTCGTGTGATTCGTGGGCAAAAAAAGAATGACGAAGTTCCAGGGCTCTCGCTGGCATTCGTAAACGGTTCCGACAATTGACAAAATATCTCTGGCATCGCCAGCTTACTTGACCGGTCACGACGCGTCATTGGCAGCATGTGTGCGTTGGTCAGCTCGTTGGGTTCCTGCCCGCGAACGCGGATAAAACCGAAAAAAAGCGAACAATTATGCCAGCATCTTGCGGGCAACGTTTCCAGACACATCGGTGAGACGAAAGTCCCGGCCGCTATGGCGGTAGGTGAGACGTTCGTGATCAAGACCGAGAAGGTGGAGGATGGTCGCGTGGAGGTCATGGATCGTGCAACGGTCTTCGATCGCGTGATAGCCAAACTCGTCGGTCTTGCCGTAACGGAAGCCGCGTTTTACGCCCCCGCCCGCCATCCACATGGTGAATCCATCGGGATGATGGTCGCGGCCGACCGGGCCATTCGCTTTCTGTACCGTCGGGGTGCGCCCGAATTCACCACCCCATAACACCAGCGTGTCGTCCAACAGGCCGCGCGCTTTAAGATCGAGGATCAGGCCGGTGATGGGTTTGTCGATCTGGCCGACGTTGATGGAGTGGCCTTGTTCAAGATAGGTGTGCTGATCCCATTGCTCGTTGTTGAAAGGCAGCGAGCCCGCGTGGCTGACCTGGATGAATCGGACGCCGCGCTCGGCCATGCGCCGCGCGAGCAGGCATTCGTGCCCGAAGTTTTCCGTTGCCGGAATATCCATGCCGTAGAGTTTTCGAGTGGCCTCGGATTCGCCGCCGATGTCGGTGGCCTCCGGGGCGGCCATCTGCATGCGGAAGGCGAGTTCGAACGATTTCAGCCGGGCTTCGAGATCGGGATGGTTGAGACCCTCCTGGCGCGTCCGTTCGTGCATCAACCGGAGCAGTTCCAATTGTTGGATCTGATCCGCGCGGCTGTGCTGCGTATTCTCCATGTAGTGAAACTTTGCCTGCTTTGCAGATGAGTTCGGATAGCCCGGTGTGCCCAATGGAACCCCCTGATGGGCGGAGGGCAGAAAGGCGGCACCGTAGTTGTGTTCGCCCCCATGCAAGGACGTCGGGCAGATGGTGACGAAGGCGGGGAGATTCTGGTTCTCCGTCCCGATGCCATAACTGACCCAGGCGCCCATGCTGGGGCGCAAGAGCGCTTCGTTGCCGGTGTGCATTTTCATACAGGCGCCGCCGTGCGAGACGTTGGTCTCGCATACGGAATGAAGCATGCAGAGTTCATCCGCGACCCGCGGCAGGTATTGCCAAAGGTCCGACATCCACAGACCGCTCTGGCCGACCTGCCGGAGTTTCCACGGCGGTGCCATGAGATTGCCACGGGGAGCAAACTGTACCTTGCGTTCCGCGAAGGGAAGCGGTTGACCGTTGAACTCGTTGAGTTTCGGTTTGTAATCGAACAGGTCAACGTGAGAAGGCCCGCCGTGCATGAACAGAAAGATGATCCGCTTGGCCCGTGCCGGCAGATGAAACGAATCGTCGGCGAGCAGCGTGTTGGCGGCCAGACCTCCAAAGCCGATGGCGATTCGGCCCAGGGCGTTACGACGGCTTATATCGGCAGGATTCATCAATGGAGGTAGAGAAAATCGTTGGACACCAACAAGGTCTGACACAACAGCGACCAGGCGTGGTTATCGTCGCCTCGCTCCGCGGCCGTTCGAATGAACTCGTTGGCTGTAGCCCTTTCGGCCGTCGTAATCGATCGCGAGAACAAACGGAGATACAGTTCATTCAGCGGATCTTTCTGTTTCCTGACGGATTCCCCCACCTGACGTGCCTGTTTCATGAGGAACGGACTGTTCATCATCATCAGTGCCTGAGTCGGCACCGTCGTGTTCGCCCGCTTACCGACTGGCGTGGTGGCGTTGGGGAAGTCGAGCAGCGTGAACAGGTCGTAAACGTGGCTGCGAACGACCGGCAGGTAAACACTGCGGTAGGGATAACCTTCGTAGGCCCTCCGATTTCGGGCCAACTGCACGTGGGTGGGATTCTGCGCTATAATGCCGAGCGATCCGCTCGCCGGCACCGAGCGCCGGAGGGTTCCGGCAGCCTGCAGGATCGCATCGCGGAATACTTCGGCCTCCATGCGGCGCAAGGGATATCCATTCCGAGCCGCGGGATTTGTCATGGTTCCCATACGGTAAGTGCTTGAGATCATGATCTCCCGGTGTAGCGCCTTGACGGACCAATTGTTCCGCATCAACTGCCGTGCCAGGTGATCGAGCAGATCCGGGTTGTCCGGTCGATCGCCAGTCGTGCCGAAATTGTCCGGGCTTGCCACCAATCCCCGTCCGAAATGCCAATGCCAGATGCGGTTGACCTCGACCCGGGCGGTCAACGGATGATCGGGTGCGGTCAGCCATCCGGCCAATTCCAATCGCCCGCTGCCTTTGCCGGGTTCAACAGCGGACGGTGCGCCGATGCTCGTCAGGAAACCGCGCGGCACCGTGTCGCCGTGATCATGGGGATTGCCGAGGCGACTGATCTTCGCGTCACCGATCCGCCCATCTTTCACCGCCATCGCCATTGGTTTTGATTTTCCCAACGCCGCCGTTGCGTCAATCTGCTGCTTCTTCAGCCGGTGGAGTTCCTCCAGAATCCGCTTTGCCTCCGCGGCTGAATTCACCGGGGTCAGCCGGACCTTGTCGATATGCGACATCATCGGTTCTGATTGGATCCGCAAAGTGTGTTTGCCGGCGGAAATCATCACCTGTCCCTCGACAAACCATTGCTGATGCTCGGGATTCCAGCCGCCACTCGTCTGGGACAGGGCATTCGTGATAATCACTTTTCCGTCCACGAGTAATTGGCCCGGCCGGGCCTTTTGCGCGGCATAACGCAACTCAATCAAGTGGGATCCGGCGCGTTTTACATTGATGTTGTATTCTGCGAAGTTTTCGCTGGATATCCGGTTTCCGATGATGCCGATGCCCTTGCCGTAGCGGTTGGTGTCCATGACGACATTGCCGCGATTGAACACTTCTGCTTCCCACTCCAGGCGCGAATCAAGCACCGCCAGCCTCTCGAACTTTGTCCCTGCTGCGGAAATCTGGTGCTTGATCGATTCAAGCTTTTTTTCCGCTTCCGCCATCGACGCATCGTATGCCGGGCCGAAGAGTTGGCGGTCCCCGATGGTGGTGCTGTGAAAGATGCCGGCCATGGCGTAGTAATCGCGCGTCGGAATGGGATCGAATTTGTGGTCGTGACAACGGGCGCACCCGATGGAGAGTCCGAGGAAGACGCGGCCGATCGTGTCGAGCTGTTCATCCACGATGTCGGCTTGCCTTTTGACAGGATCCTTTTCGGCAAGGATCTTGGTCCCGATGGCCAGGAAGCCCGTGGCCGCGATGCGATCCGCCAGAACGGGCTCGACCAGATCGCCAGCCAATTGATCACGAAGGAACTTGTCGTAAGGCAAGTCGCGGTTGAACGCATCGATGACCCAGTTGCGGTAGCGCCAGGCATGCGGGTAGGCATGATTCTCGTCGGCACCGTTTGAATCGCCGTACCGTGCCACGTCGAGCCAGTGTCGACCCCAGCGTTCCCCGTAGTGCGACGACGCCAGTAGTTCATCAACCACCCTGGTAAATGCGTTGGTCGATTGGTCCGCGACGAATTCACGAACTTGATCGGGCGTTGGCGGCAGCCCGATCAGATCGAAATATGCCCTCCGGATCAGCGTGTGTTTATTGGCCGCAGGGATTGGTTGCAGTTCGGCTTTCTCAAGCTGATTCAAAACGAAGTAATCGAGTGGCTGCGTCGGCCAGTCGGCTTTGACCACGGCTGGACGCGCCGGATTCGCCAATGGTCGGAAAGCCCAATGTGCTTCTTCCGCAACCGTCAAGTTCCCCGGCAATAAGAAGACTGACACAGAAGCCAGGCAGACCCATGCAGTCCGGGTCTGATAAGTGCGGCGTTCAGTTGCGGTCACGAGCCATGTCTATGTCAACCTGATGGAATGTGCAATCCCTGCGGATCCGGTCGGAAATAAAGGAATTCCAAACGACTGGCAATCACCACGGTGAATTGGTATG
>CALBIE010000645.1 GCA_937893495.1 uncultured Verrucomicrobiales bacterium
CGGCCCCGGTGTATTCGATCTCGAAGGTCTCCCGGGATTCACGCCGCAAAAACTCGCGCAAGCCCAGCAGTTCAATGCGGACGAATGGCGGCGCGAAGTGCTTCAGCACGACGAATTGTTCTTCAAACTCTATGGGCATTTGCCAAAGGAAATCATCTTCCAGCGCGAACTGCTGATCGCCCGGTTGTAGAAATTACCCAAATACCCAAGAACACAAATACCCAGATGATGAACAATCGCCGATACCGGTTTTGTTGCAGATTCGGATCGGATGATTGGGTATCGGGGTGTTTCATCATCACCTGATGCAACGCTCCTGTCGCATCTGCAAAGCCCCTGACTTGCCGGCGGGCAAGAGCATCAAGTTTGTTTACAAGGTGGACGGCATCAACATCGAAGGATTCGCCGCGAACTTTCGTGGTAATCTGGTGGCCTACGAAAACACCTGCCGTCATCTCCCCATCCCGCTCGACTATGAAGACAACCAGTTTTTCACTCCGGACGGCGAACACTTGATCTGCCAGACTCACGGCGCAGTCTATCATCCGCTGAGCGGGCACTGCCTCGCCGGGCCCTGTGCGGGTGCCCGGTTAAACAAGTTGCACGCCGTGGAGATAGAGGGCGAGATCTGGGTCAATTTGCCGCGTCATTCGGAATCCTCATCCACGTAGCGCAGGCGTCGCGCCTGCATTGGGCACCTGCCATGCCGAAGCGCGTGGGAATCTTCCGAAAACGCTGGTTGCAGCCAACAGCGTCCGGGCGGGCGGGGACGCCTGCGCTACAATCCAGTTACCGCCTCGTCGATCAACATCACTGGCAGATTGCCACGCACGGGATAAACCCACTTGCCATCTTCGCGAAGCAAGCAAGCATCGAGTTTCTCCGACACGACCCGGTCGCTACGATTTTTCAAATGCCCTTTGGCAATCAGCGCATTGAGAGATTCAATCGTCCTCGCATCCGCCAACCGCAACGGCTGATGCGTCTCCGGGCAAACCAGTTGTTTGACGAATTCGCTGAGTTCCATGACGACTGGAAATTATTCCACTCCGGCGGCACGAACAGCCTGCCCGTATATTTCCTTGAGTGGCACTCCGCATTCTTCCGCCAGCTCGCGGCATGAATCGTATTCAGGAGCCACCTGCACTTGCTTGCCATTGAGCGAACCAATTTTCACCGTCACGTCGCCATCAGCCAGTTTCACAATCCGAAAATTCCGCTTGAGTTTGCGGCGTTCCGCCACGGTCCGTCGAACGCCGAATGCGCTCGTTTCGCGCAGAATCATTTCGCTGAACCGGTCCGCTTCCCCTTCGGCGCACATGACCGTCAACAAAACACCCGGACGATTCTTTTTCATCTGCACCGGAGTGTGGAACACATCCAACGCGCCCGTCGCAATCGCTCGCTCAACGAAATAGCCAAGCACCTCGGCGCTGATATCATCCAGATTTGTTTCCAGAACGGCGACACGATCCGTCTCCCAGTCCAGATTCATCGCGGCGACTTTGCGTTCGCTTTTCCCCAGCACCGCGCGAAGCACGTTCGGGCGGGTATGATTGTCCCGGGTACCCAGTCCGTAGCCGACTTTTTCGGCCACCATGGCGGTCATCAATCCAAACTCCTCGACAAATTCCGCGAGAATCGCGGCACCGGTCGGAGTCACCAGTTCATGCGGCTCGTCGCACTGATTCACAGGAACGCCGCGGGCACCGAGAATTTCCAGCGTGGCCATGGTCGGAACGGGGAACCGCCCATGCGCGCACATGACAAATCCCGTCCCCTCCGTCACGGGTGCCGCCAATACACGTGGCTTGCCCAGCAATTCCAGGCAGATGCACGCGCCGACAATGTCCACGATGGAATCCACGGCGCCTACCTCGTGGAAATGCACATTCTCGACTGCCAGGCCATGCACCTTTGCTTCCGCAACAGCCACCCGATAAAACACGGCCTTCGATTTCTCCTTCACCCAGTCCGACAAATGGCTCGCATCAATCAGTTCACGAATCTGCGCATGATTTCGACTTCCCTCATGGCTGTGATCGTGTTCGCCCGGCCCATGAGAGTGCGAATGGGCGTGATCGTGCTCCACCGAATGATCGTGGTCATGGTCGTGAGAGTGATCATGTTCGTCCTCAGCCGTGGCATGCGAGTGCGATTGACTATGCTCGTGCTCTTCGGACGAATGGGAGTGCGAATGCTCGTCACTGGAATCGTGGGAATGGGAATGATCGTGGTCAAGCGCATGGCTATGCTCATCGTCCGCGGCGGCATGTGAATGTTCATCACCTGAATCGTGACTGTGAGCATGGTCATGACCGTTGCCATGGTCATGAGAATGCTCGTCACCATCGTGTGAATGATCATGATCCTCTCCGCCGGTGTGGTCGTGCGAATGGCAATGTTCGTCGGCATCGCCGTCCAGCAGGACATCAAACTTGAATCCCTCAATGTACGACTTCTGTCGGCGAACGGCGCGCAACTCATACTCATCCACGCCGAGCTTTTTCAATTCGGCTTCAAGGACCTGGAAATCAACGCCGAGATCGAGCATGGCGCCAATGAACATGTCACCGCTGATGCCACTGAAAATGTCGAGATAGAGAGTCTTCATTCTATTGTTCCACCGAGAGCATTCATCTGACTGGCGGCGTAACCCGCGCCAAATCCATTGTCGATATTCACCACCGTCACGCCGCTGCCGCAACTGTTGAGCATGCCGAGCAGCGCCGCGACTCCACCAAAACTCGCGCCGTAACCCACACTGGTCGGCACGGCGATCACCGGTTTGTCCACCAGACCGGCAACCACGCTGGGCAGGGCCCCTTCCATTCCCGCCACAACGATAATGACTCCAGCCTGTTGGAAATCTTCCATCCGCGCGAGCAAACGATGCAACCCGGCGACTCCCACGTCGTAAATCCGCTTCACGTTGTTGCCCATGAACTCCGCCGTCACGGCTGCCTCTTCGGCCACCGGCAAATCACTCGTCCCCGCCGACAGGACCGCGATTGTCCGCCCCTGCTTGTTCGCAACCTTTCCACCAATGGTTACGCATCGGGCCATCTTATCATGCACGGCCTTCTTGAACCGCTTCCTCAGCGCCCCGGCCTGCTTCCCATCCACCCGCGTCACCAGCACCCGCTGTTCCGATGCGACGAGACGTGCGGCGATCTCGACAATCTGTTTTGGAGTCTTGCCACTTCCAAAGATGACTTCCGGAAACCCCTTTCGAAGCGCGCGATGGGTGTCCACCTGCGCGAAGCCCAGATCTTCAAATGGTGCTCGCTGAAAGGCCCGCAGGACCGAGTCGGAATCAATCTTCCCGTCTCGGAACTTTTTTAGCAATGCCTCGGCTTCGCGGGTGGTCACAGGTGAATTATGATTCAGTCGATGTTCCGAGGGAAGCTCCCAGTTCCATTACAGGATCGCACTACGGAATTGTCTTCCCAGATTAAACAGTTGCTCGCGAAAGAACCAGATGGCGGAAAGTCCGATGAGAAAAATGACCACTTGAAGTCCGTTCCACACGTTCGGAGGCGTGCGGGATTTGAGATACGCGATCAGATTGTCCGGTTCCGGCGCTTCGTCGGATTCTTCGTCTTCACTGGCAATGACCCTCCGTTCCTGGACTTCCTCCTGCATCAACTGCTGAACGCGCATGCGAATGTAGAGCGCCTGCGCCTTTTTTTCGTCCCCCATCGCCTGGGCAAACGCCTTGGTCCACAACGCCTCGTTTGCCGAGCCATCGTTCAACTCGTCATTAACACGTCGATAGAATCGTTCGTCGTCCATTCCAGCATTCGGTGTTGGCGAGAGGCGCACCGCGGGCGACTGTAATCACGAGGTCAGAACCCATGCTTACTACTGCATAAGCGGCAGAATTCGCCCAAGCAGTTCGCTGATTTTCACCCGTTCCTGTTTCATCGAATCCCGGTCGCGCAGGGTGACCGTATCTTTCAATTCGTCGCCTTTCTCGCCAAGTGTATCGAAATCGATGGTCACGCCGAAGGGCGTGCCAGCCTCGTCCTGGCGACGATAACGCCGACCAATAGCCCCTGTATCGTCGTAAAAGACGGTCACGTGGGACTGCAACAACGCCCTTACCTCCATCGCCTTGGCGACGAGCTCCGGCTTGTTCTTGAGCAGAGGAAAAACGCCGACTTTGACCGGAGCGATGCGGGGGTGAAACCGCAGCACGACCCGGGTTTCCGATTTGCCCTTGTCATCCGTGACGGTTTCCTCGGCGTAGGCGTTTGCGATGAGCGCGAGGACCAACCGATCCACGCCGGCGGAGGGCTCGATGACGTGCGGCAGGTATTGACCCTTGCCCAACCGTTCGAAGAACACTTCAGCTTCTGCCCGCGCGGAATCGGCGGCGTCCGCAGCGGACATGCCCTTTTTTTCGATGGCAACGCGGGTTTTCGTTTCAATAAAATCGTCGCGCATTTCCGTTACCGTATCGGGCGACAGCAATGCCCACGCTGAGCGGAGCTCGTCCTCGAATACCGTCAGGGGTTTCCCCGAAAATTTCTCGTGCTGGGTGAGATCGAAGTCGCCGCGCGCGGCCACGCCCTCGAGTTCTTCGCCGAGCAATTCGCCCTGCTCGTCGCGCTTGCTGAATGGAAACTTGAACAGAATATCGACTGTGGCGCGCGCGTAATGTGCCAGTTCATCCGGTTGCTGGACGTGAAAGCCAAGCGTGTCTCGCGACAGGCCGATGCTTTCGTAAAATCGCACCCGCTCCTCAACCCAGTAACGATGCCATGCCTGCCAACCCCAATTTGGTTGCGGATCACCCGGATGCCCCCCGTCCGGCACAGTGGCTACTTCGCCGAACAAGGCGCGGGTCGCTTCGTCCGGCCGGATGAAGTACTCGAGTTCCATCTGCTCGAACTCGCGAGAACGGAACGTGTAGTTGCGGGGCGTGATCTCGTTGCGAAACGCCTTGCCGATTTGTCCGATGCCAAACGGCGGTCGCTGCCGGCTGCTATCCATCACGTTCTTGCATTGTGCAAAAATGGCCTGGGCGGTTTCCGGCCGCAGAAAAACCTTGTTCTCGTCGGATTGCACCGGGCCAGCCCAGCTTTCAAACATCAGATTGAACGGTCGCGGTGGCGTCAGTTCCCCGCCACAGTAAGGACAGGGTGTAATGAGTCCCGTCACGGGCATTTGCTCGGTCGCCAGATGCTGGTAGAACTCGGTTGCCGACACCGGCTCCTTGGCCGAGTCCGCCGAGCGTTCCGCCAGCCACGACAACGTCACTTCCGGATTGCGAACCAGGGCGAGATTGGGTGCCAGGTTCTTTCCCTTCCGGCCGGCCCAGTGAATGAGTTTCTGAGAATCAAACGATTGTGTCGCCACGTCGCAAACCTCCGCCAATGACTGAACCCAGGCCTGACCCGGCAGCATCTCCCAGACCTGGTCGGCGCGAATGAGCTTCTTGCAGTGCCGGCAAGTGCTCATGGGATCACTGAACGTATCGACATGTCCACTGGCTTTCCAGACAGTGGGATGCATGATGATGGTGGCATCCAGCCCGACCACATCCTCACGATGATGAACGATGTCGCGCCACCAGGCATCCTTGACGTTGCGCTTGAGTTCCGAACCGAGCGGGCCGTAGTCCCAGAATCCGTTGATGCCGCCGTAGATTTCGGATGACTGAAAGATGAATCCGCGGCGTTTACACAGAGAAACGATTTTCTCCATCAATTCAGTCTGTTTGGGCTCGGCCATAGGCGGCGGAGTGTTGGACAGCCCGCATTCGATGTCAAGTAGGGCGCGGGGAATCTCCTTGAAAAACAGCCCATGACACGGACTATGGAGCCTTCGATCATGAGCGAATTTCTTTCCAGTCTGCCGGTCATCCGCGACTCCCTGCTGCTCATCATCAACCTGGCCTCGTTGTTCGTCCTGTTCACCATTGCGGGATTACTGGGCGGGCAACGGCGGCGTGCGAAATCGCAGACTCCGCAGTTCACCGAGAAACTCGAACAACTCGTTGCCGCCCAGAAAAAACTGACCTCGACCACTGTTGCGACGG
>CALBIE010000646.1 GCA_937893495.1 uncultured Verrucomicrobiales bacterium
TTTCAGATGGGGCACCTTGGCTTTCTCTTCGCCAGGTTGCCAGACTCTGTCACCGACAGAATCGTTCCTGATGCTGAATACATAATCCTGGATCCGGGATCAGACTTCACGGTACTTTTGTGTCATAGGTGCGTGCGCACTCGTCGAACGGTCGCGAGTTTGTGGGCTCGACTCGTTTTTTCGAATCGCGGTAAGGACAAAAAAACTTCGACAAACGAGTGTCGCGACCGGACCCCAGAAATGCGAATGGAAAGCATTTGTTTGAAACTATGGGCTTCAATCAAAATCACAAGACTGTATCCGTTGTTTCGGATGGACTTGCTCGCCACTTCCTGCCGCCAGTCCGCTGAACCGCGCAGCGTCCAGAAAGCAAATTCCTATCAGTAACGCGTTACGCTCCCGCATCGTCACGTGACTGGCCGGCGGGAAGGCAGATAGTCCCGAACCCGATCGATGGCTTAGCTCTCAACTCCAGAAAGATTGTTGACATATAAACAATCTATCCGTAGACAAGATCCGTGAACGCGACCATCCCTGAGCCTGGCCCCCACTACGAAGCGCTGCTCCAGCTTCTCCGCACCTCCGAATCCATCTGGAACGCCTCCCGCGTCTTTCTAGACCGCTGGGATCTCAGCCCGAGCCAGTTCAACATCCTGAACGTCCTGCGGGACCATCCCGAGGGCACCACCCAGATCGAGCTCAGCCGGAAGCTCATCATGCACCGGTCCAATGTCACCGGCATGATCGACCGCCTGGAACAGCGCCGCCTCGTGGTCCGTCGCGACAATCCCGACGACCGCCGGGCCTACCGCATCGTCCTGACCAAGGACGCCCACAAGCTTCTCGACGAGGTCCTCCCCGCCTACTACGGCGCGGCGGAAGCCGTCTTCGCCGCCTTTTCACAGAAGCGTTCCCGCGAACTCGCCGAGGAACTCGCCACGCTGGAGAAGAACGTCGCCCGCTTTACTGAATCGTTGCCCCACTGAACAGAAAGGAGCCTGAACCATGAACCCACTTGAGATCTTCTGCGTCGTCGCCATGCAGTCGCCCCCGACCCTTCCGTCCCGGGAAACGGTCCCGCCCCCGAATGGATCCACGGTTCACATCAATCCTGATTTCTTCATGAAGAGTCCTCGCAACTACCACCTCCTGCTCACCGGCCAGTTCCTCGGAGCCTTCGGCGACAACTTCCTGCTCGCCGGCGTCGTCGTGCTGCTCACTCTCCGAATGAAACTCACCACCAAGAACCCCGCGCCCGCCGAGGCGTGACGACGACCCACGTGGCCGCCCGCAGTCCATGCCATCTGCCCCGTTCAATGACACGGCTTCATCCATGAACCTCGCACCCACCCCCGCCAGCGTTTCCATCACCGCCTTTCGCGTCGCCGAAGCCGGCCCAACGGAGCGGGACCTCATCTACCAGTGGCGGCACTCGGTCTATGCGCGCGAACTCCACCAGCATCCGGAGAACGCGGACGGCTGTCTGGTGGACGCGCTCGATCTGTTCAACCGTTACCTCTGCGTCTGGCAGCATGGGGAACTGGCGGGCTTCATCTCCATCACGCCGGCGGGCCACAACCGTTACTCCATCGACAAATACTTCCCGCGCGAGTCCCTGCCTTTCGCCGTGGACGACCGCCTCTTCGAGGTCCGTCTTCTAACGGTTTTGCCGAAGGCACGTGGAAGCGAGACGGCCACGCTGCTCCTGTATGCGGCGCTCCGTTGGGTCGAGTCACGCGGCGGTACGCGGATTGTCGGCATCGGCCGCGACAAAGTGTTGAGCCTCTATCTGAAAGCCGGAATGCGACCAAGCGGAATGAAGATCCGATCCGGTGCCGTGGACTACGAACTGATCCAGGCCCCTACGACGGACCTGCGCGGGCATCTAGCAAACCACGCCAGGCTGCTCGACCGCTTGGAATCCACGACTGATTGGGATCTGGACGTCGCCTTTCGCACACCTGCGCCGTGCTTTCATGGTGGTGCGTTCTTCGACGCCATCGGCCCCCGTTTCGATGATCTGGCGCGCCGTGACCAGATCATCAACGCGGATGTGCTGGATGCCTGGTTTCCACCCTCGCCAAAGGTTCTTGCCGCGTTGGAGGCGCATCTGCCCTGGTTGCTTCGCACGTCCCCGCCCACCCGCTGCGAAGGCCTCGTCGAGACCATCGCCGGGATCCGTGGAGTGAAGCCGGGCAACATCCTTCCCGGTGCGGGCTCCTCGGATCTGATCTTCCGCGCGCTGCGTCATTGGCTGGATCGTGAGTCCAGCGTCCTGCTGCTCGACCCGACCTACGGTGAATACGCGCATGTGCTTGAGCGGGTCATCGGCTGCCATGTGGATCGATTCACAGTGGATGAGAAGAACGGATACCGGATCGAAACCAACGCCCTCATCGATGTGGTTCAAGAAGGCTACGATCTCGTCGTCCTGGTGAATCCGAACAGCCCGACGGGCCAACACCTGGATAGGGACACGCTGGTGTCGATCATTCGCCAGGTTCCGCGCCGCACCCGTGTGTGGATCGACGAGACCTACATCGACTACGTGGGCGCGGCCCAATCGCTCGAAGGTTTCGCCTCCTCCTCGGACAGCGTCATCGTCTGCAAGTCTATGTCCAAAGTCTATGCCCTGAGCGGTGCGCGCGTAGCCTACCTTTGCGCCGGGGCGCACCAACTCGAAGATTTGAGGGCCATCACGCCGCCCTGGATTGTCGGACTGCCGGCTCAAGTTGCTGCGGTTGAAGCGTTGAAGGATACGGAATATTACGCGGGCTGTTTCGCCGAGACCCACGCCTTGCGTTCGGAGTTGTCGGAGGAGCTTACCTGCCTCGGCTGGCGCGTGATCCCAGGCTGCGCGAACTTCCTCCTTGCCCATCTGCCGGAGGATGGACCGGATGCCGCCGAACTGGTCGCCCGATGCGCCGCAGCCGGCCTCTTCATCCGCAACGCCGCCGGCATGGGCACTTCCTTCGGGCCACGTGTTGTTCGCATCGCTGTGAAGGATCGGGAAACGAACCGCCGAATGATCGCCATTCTCCAGGACGCCGCCGGGCGGGTTGGGGTGGAAACCCTTCTTGCACGGTCAGGAGGTGCTCAGATGCTGGCCAATCGCCAGCACTGCAAACCAATCAACCCGTGAATGAGGTTATCCAATAAGATTGAACAAGTGACACAACCATACCAACAAGCAATCCGTTTCCTGTTCTCTTCCAGGATCTCCGTATGCACCGCGGTTCGAGACTGTGGCTGCCTTGGCGCAGGAGAAACCGGAGGAAAACCGCGCCGCAGCGTTCAAACGATCCTCAAGCCACAGTTTCAAGCGCCTTTCGCTCGGCAGACTTGGGTTCGATGAGAGCGGCGATGCGTTGGTCCAGCGTGGCCAGCACACCACCCAGGCGGATTGCGAGGCCAAGCAGGTAGGCATCCGTCACCTGCTGGTGCCCCATCAGCCGCACGCCGGTGAAGGCGACCGCTTCGGCAACCGGAAGTTCATCCGGCCAGAAGGTGTGGTCCTTGGCGGCGGTGTTGCCGGCAAGAACCTGAATCGCTTCGCGCGGTTGGACGGCGTCGCGGGAAAACGCGGGGTTCGAAACGATGCGGACGAAACCGGCTTGAGTGATCGGGCACGTCGCCCAACCTTTCGTGCGGCGCCGGGCGAACCACTTCAAAGCCAGATCATGTCGCTCGTGGCTGGGCCAGAGCAGCGCGATCAGCAGGTTCGTATCAAGCAGGTAGCCTTTCATTTCCCCTCGGCTTCAATGCGGCGCACGTCGTCGGTGGTCACTTTCGGCGAATCGACCGGCAGGCGAAACACCACGACGCCACCCTTTTCCTGGGCCGGAGTGGCGGCACTCAATCCCCGGCGCATCAGGCCGGACACGGTCTTGCCCAACGAAACGCCCCGCAGCTTCGCTTGTCGGGCGGCAAGTTCCAAAACATCATCGTCCAGAGTCAGTGTTGTTCTCATGACACAACGATGCTTTTGTCAATTTATGATGTCAATGATCGCTTTAGACATCACGTCATCTTTGCGAACGAGCCACCCGGTTTGGAATCTGCGTTCCGGGTATTCACACAATCTGAATCGTCGTCGCACCTCCTTTGGACGGCGGCAATCGAGGAGTTGCTTCGCCTGCTGCGGTCGCCCTCCTCTCCACTCGAAAACGTGAGGGGCGGCATTGGGTGTAACTCGAAGTAGAAAACTCTGTAAGTGCTGGATTATCAACATGACGGAAGAGTCGTTTCTGCACCCCTTTTGCC
>CALBIE010000647.1 GCA_937893495.1 uncultured Verrucomicrobiales bacterium
TCCGCACCAGCCTGGACAGTGGTCGCACCTGGTCCGCGCCCACGGACATCTATCGCGCACCGAACAACCAACTGTGGGTGGACTACCCCGCCGTGCGATGGGTCAAAGGCCAGTTGCACCTCGTCTGGCGGCACATCGTCAAAGCAAACCAAGCCAGCGGACCGGGCGGCACGAGCCTCTACCACCACGTCCTGCCGCTCGAGACTTTCGAAGCACGGACCGCGCCGAAGAAGTCCGCTGAATCCAAGGCCAAGCCCCTGCACATCCTGCCGCTCGGCGACAGCATCACGCGCGGCTCCTACCTCGCGCAGAAAGACGGCAAAGCCACCGGCCTGCCGCATCCGCTGAACGGTGGCTGGCGCAAGTCGTTGCAAGACAACCTGCGCACAGCGGGCATTGGGTTCGACTTCGTCGGTGAACTCAGTTACGCCGCCTTCGGTCGCGATGGCACGGTGAATCCGCAGTTTGATCCCGATCACCACGGCCTCGCTGGTTTCAGTAACTCTGGCATCATCAAAGGCGGCATTGTGCCGACACCTACCGAAGTCCTCGCGTCGCTCGGCGTGAAGGAAATCAGAGTCCCCGGCATCGTGGACGTGCTGAACAAACACCAGCCCGACGTCATCCTGCTCATGTCCGGCGCGAACGGCTTCGACGCACCCGCGCGCGATCAACTCATCCGCATCATCGGCGAAACGAGCACCGCGCATCTCTTCGTCGCCACCATCCTCCCGCAGAAAGCGCCACGTGCAGGCTGGGAGAAAGTGGACGCCTACAACGCCTCCCTCCCCGCCATCGTCGCCGCGCAGAAGGCCGCCGGCAAACCTATCACGCTCGTGGACATGCACGCCGCCATCACGACGGATGATTTGTTGCCCGACGGCGTCCACCCCAGCCAGGCGGGCATGGACAAGATGGCTGCGATGTGGTTCTCAGCACTTGCAGCTTCTCAATAAAATTGCTAATTACTCTATCACAGAAATGATACCGGATTCGCTTTCGATAATACACAGCATCGCTTTGAGCCTGGTTTTAAGCGCATTGCCACTTCACGGCGCTGACTTCACGCCCGCCGCCCGCACGTTTTTGGACCGGAACTGCGCGGAGTGCCACGATGCGGACGTGCAAAAGGGCAACCTGCGAGTGGACCATCTCTCGCTTGCGAAGCTTGACCGCGATCAATTGAATCGGCTCGTGCTGCTGTTTGATCGCGTGCAAACGGGCGAGATGCCGCCGCAGAAAGCGGACCAGCCTACGCCCGGGGAACGCGCTGCTTTCCTTGGCGAACTGCGCGCCAGCTTGATCGACATCGAGAAGGAGGTAGCCGCGGATGTCGGCGGCCGCAGCACCGTGCGGCGCATGAACCGGGTCGAGTATGAGAGCACCCTGCGCGATCTGCTCGGTCTGCCTTTGCTGCGGGTGAAGGAGTTGCTGCCGGAGGACGGTCAGCAGTTTGGTTTCGACAAAGTCTCGGGAGCACTGGACATCTCGCACATCCAGATGAGCAAGTATCTGCAGGCGGCGGACACGGCTCTACGCCAGGCGATGGTGCCTGCGTCCAAGGCTCCAGAAACGACCGTATGGCGGGGTCTGGCGGCGGAGCAGGACTCGGTGCGCGGAGCCATCGCCATCCATTGCGGAGTTCCGCTGAAGGGGCACCAACTGGCGGACGGTTTGAAGACCCACATCGTCGGCAATCCCGAGAAGGATTACGGCAACACCTACCGCGGAGCGACCTTCAGTGGCGAAGCGGATTCCGTCGCGGTTCTAACCGGAGTGATCGGAGCGCATCAACCCGAGGGCGTGCAGATTGATCGTTTCCGCCCTTCCGTTCCGGGGTGGTATCGCGTCAAGTTCTCGACGTGGAGTCTGCGCTGGGAGCGGACGAAGGCTGTGCCTGCGGTGCGCGGTCTCGTTCGCAACTACACCATTTTCGGCCCGCCTTACTTCAAGAACGATGCGGGCAAATGGGAGTTCACCCGGTTTCCCGAGGAAAAACCGGACGCGGGCTGGATGGAAAACGTCGAGTTCTACGGCGACGCACCGGTCACGCATATCGTCCGCGCTTCGCTCAAAGGTGAACCGATCGGCTACTTCGACGCGCCTTCGTTCAAGCCCAAGGTGCATGAGTTCAAGGTCTGGCTGAATCCTGGGGAGCGCGTTTCATTTCACGCGATGACGCTGCCCGCCACGGGCGCGCGAAACGGCGGACAGAGCGAGGGAGTGAGAAGCTACGAAGGCCCGGGCGTCGCCTACGACTGGTTCGAGGTCGAGGGACCGCTCATCGAGGAATGGCCGCCCGCGAGCCAGCGCCGGTTGTTCGGCGAACTGCCGGTGAGCGATTATCCGCGCCCGATGTTGGAAGGTGCGCCGACCGTTCAGGCTGGCCAGCCAACGAAGCTGCCCCTGAATGCCTTCAAGGACGCGGGCGCGATGCTCGGCTCCGAGCGATACTTGAACGTCAATGGCACCTCGACCCTCACGCTCAACTGTGCCGTCGCGGGAGAATACGAGATGGCAGTCACCGCCTACGAAACCCGTGCCGGCGATGAATCCGCGAAGATGTATCTCATGCTCGGCGATCAGGAGATGCCGCACGCGAGGTTAACGGTAAAAGCCTTGCGTGACGCCCCGCAGGCCTATCGCGCGAAGTTTCACGTCTCAAGCCCGGGACCGGTCACCGTCGGCGTGCAGTTCGTGAACGACTTCCTCGACGAGAAGAACCCCGACCCGAAGCTTCGAGATCGGAACCTCTTTCTCACCAACATCGAAGTGACACCACCCAAGGCCGCACCCGCGCTCGCGGACAAGGCACCTGTCGCTGACGCCCATCGCAGCCTGCTGCTGAGCTTTGCCAACAGCGCCTTCCGCCGACCGGTGAGCAGCGAGGAACTCGCTCCCTATGCCGCCATCGTCGAGGCAGAGCTGAAGCAGGGAACGAAGTTCGACGAAGCAATGATCACAGGCTACAAGGCCATCCTCTGCTCCCCAGACTTCCTGATGATCGGTTTGGAATCAGGTGCGCCGACATCAGCGAAACTGGGCGATTACGCGCTCGCGTCACGGCTGTCCTATTTTCTCTGGAACTCCATGCCCGATGCGACGCTGCTCGATCTCGCCGCGAAGCGCGAATTGTCGAAGCCCGCCACTCTCTCCGCGCAGGTCACCCGCCTGCTGGCCGATCCGCGCTCCGAGCGCTTCATCACCCACTTCCTCGATGAATGGCTGGAATTGAAGAAAATTGATTTCACCACGCCGGACCCGAACCTTTATCCCGAATACGATCCCTGGCTGCACGACTCGATGCTCGCCGAAACCAGAGCCAGCTTCCGTCGCATGCTAACGCAAAACCTCGGCGTGCGCGAAGTCATCGCGGGCGACACGCTGCTCATCAATCAGCGTCTCGCCGAACTCTACGGCATCCGCGGCGTGGCAGGCTCCGATTTCCGCGAGGTGAAAGTGCCCGCAGGTTCCCAGCGCGGAGGTTTTCTCACCCAGGCCGCGGTGTTGAAAGTCACCGCCAACGGCACCGCGACCTCCCCGGTGCTGCGCGGCGTGTGGGTGATGGAGCGCATCCTCGGCATCCCGCGCCTTCCGCCGCCGCCAAACATCCCGGCCGTCGAGCCCGATGCCACCGGAGCGGTCACCATCCGCGAGATGATCGAAAAACATCGCGCCGATGCCGCGTGCGCGTCATGTCACGACAAGATGGACCCGCCCGGCCTCGCACTGGAGAACTTCGATGCCATCGGCGGCTGGCGGGACCACTACCGGCTCGCGGGGCAGCCAAAAAAGATGCGCGTGGGCACAGGCAAGGACTCCAAGTTGGTCGAGGAGCCAACCATCGAGGTCGTCAGCGATGCCGCGCTGCGCAGGAACCGCGTGAAAATGCGCCTCGGCTCCGCGGTCGACGCCAGCG
>CALBIE010000648.1 GCA_937893495.1 uncultured Verrucomicrobiales bacterium
AAGCGAAAGAAAACTAGATCACCAATCTAGTAATAACCAAACTCCAGGTGCAGGCGGGACGCCTGCGCCACGTCAATCGTCATTGGTAATCTCCCGCATGCGAGACTCCAACTCGCGGCGGAGCTCTTCCTGCTGTTCCTTGGAAAGTTTGCGCGGAATTTTCAACGGTTTCCCGAGCCGCACTTCGCATCTGGAAAATGGCAGCGGTATCTGAAATCGATCCCAGCTCTTCAACCGGATCTTCCAACTCAATCGATAGGAGACCGGAATGATCGGCCGACCAGTCAGTTGCCCGAGTAAAATGAGTCCCGGTTGCAATTCGTAACAGGGTCCACGCGGGCCGTCCGGCGTGATGGCGAGATTAATGCCTTCGCGAAGACACGTGGTTGCCTCCCGCAACGCCTGGGTGCCGCGCTTGCTCGACGAACCGCGAATCGGTTGCACGTCAAACAGTTCCAGCACGCGGGCCAGCATTCCTCCATCGCGGCTGGCGCTGACCATCGCCGCGAGTCGTCGTTTTGGAAAATGGGAGCGGAAAATCTTGCGATAGAGAATCGGCGAGAGAGCGAGACGATTGTGCCAGATGCAGAATATCGCCGGACCATCCTGTTCCTTTTCGAACAAACCCGATTCGTCCCGCCAGTGAAATCGAAGCGTGCCGGCCGTCGCGTTGGCAAAGGTCCAGACGAGACGAGCGATCAACCGGCCTTTCCAGTCCGCCTTCCGAGGAATAACGACTCCGGATTTCGGTTTGGCTTTGGGCTTAATCACAAGCGGATTGCGTTGTGCCGTTACCGAAACTATTTCTTCAACGACGCTCGCACCAGATCCTCAATCGTGGCCTTCTCGCCCAATACCGCAAGGGCTGCCTTGACCGTTTTGTGCGCGTCCTCCTGCTTGAATCCCAGTGCGATCAGCGCCAGCACCGCGTCGTTGATTTTCTGATCGCTGTCGGAAAGCGCGCGCTTTTCGCTTTCCGCTTCCCAGGCCCCTACCGCACCGATCTTGTCCTTCAAATCCACGACGATGCGCTCGGCAGATTTCTTGCCGACGCCGGAAATTCCCGACAGCGCCTGGATATCGCCATTGGCCACCGCGCCGCGAAACATCCGGGGCGTGGTTCCGCTCAGAATGTTGAGCGCCAATTTCGGACCAATACCCTTGACGTGCTGAATGAGCATTCGAAACAGCTCGCGCTCCTGCTCAGTCATGAAGCCGTACAGCACATGGGCATCTTCGCGGACGGAGAGGTGCGTGAGCAATTGCACGGTGCCGCCCGGTTTGGGCAATTTGTCGAAAGACGACAGGGGAATCAGGACTTCGTATCCAATCCCGTTCACATCCACCACCGCCTTGGTAGGGAGTGCTTCAACCAGTTTTCCTCGGACAAAATTAATCATCAGTTACTAAATTGCCTTCAACGGCTTCACCCGGACTCCGTTCGATCCTTGCGCATGCGTCAGGGCCAGCGCGAGGGCATCCGCCGCATCGGGCTCGGGTAGCTTCGAAAGATTCAGCATGCGTTGAACCATCCTGGCAACCGCACTTTTTTGCGCCGCGCCATATCCCACGATGGCTTGTTTGACTTTTCGAGTGGCGATTTCATAGATGGTGAGTCCCGCCTCCCCGGCTGCAACCAACGCGGCACCGCGTGCCTGCCCCATGACGATCGCCGTCTTCAGGTTCTGCGCAAAGAATATTCCTTCCACAATACAGACCGTCGGAGCTGTTTTGGCAATCACCTCACGCAGCGTGCTGGCAATGCTCACCAGGCAACGCGAATGCTCCCAGGTCACCGGGCACTTGATGGTCCCTTGCGCCAGCGTCTTCGGAAACGGCCGGGCAAGTTGGATCACACCGTAACCCGTTCCGCGAAGGGACGGATCGACACCCAGAATAATCTGATGCACCTGGCCGGGCGATTCGCGACTGGCGTCAGCGTTTCGCACGGCCGCCTTGCGGTTGCCCACGGTGCGCTGTTGCAATTCGGAAAACTGTTTCGGGGATATGCCCACTGGCAAAAGGCTGAAGACAATTGCGCGGGTCGCCAAGTGTATTTAGCCTGATTTCTGAAGTTGGGGAGCACACCCGCCTCGGGTGTGGCTGGCCGCGCCTCGCGGCCAGCGTCTTGCGCGCATTCTCACGAACCAGCCCGTTGCCGCCCGCTACGGGCCGGTTCATGGGGATCCAAAAACGAATCAGATGACGCCATACGAAGACCCGATGAGTCCGCTGAATCCGTTGGACGTGATTGAGAAGGAGATTGCGGCTGCATTAGAACGGGCGGGGTGATGGGTGTAATGCTGGAGTTTACGCTTTAGCGTGTCGGAACAACCCGCCGCAGTCGCGCTTGTGCGCCTTGGCGTGCCCGAACAACCTGAAGGTTGAACTCCAACGACGGATGGCGAGATGGGTAAACTGGCCCGCATTGACTCTCCGTCGATTCGGCTCCTTACTTCCGCCCCGAACGATCTTCGTCGGGGCAAGAGATTCTACGACCGCCAGCAGCCGGGGATCGGCGATTACTTTTACGAATCTCCGTACGGCTGCTTCGTGAATCTTTTCAAAACCGGGTTCCTCGACACTTCCTGTGTGGGAATGACAAAGCAACGACGGATTTGTGCCATGTGGTTACCTTGGGTTTACGATTGTTTGCGGCGCACATCACGCGTCCCCCCTCACCTCAATCCTCTCCCCAAGGAGAGGAGGACACACCGCCAGCGGCTCTTGAAGCCGTTCGTTTCTGAGTGTCTCACCGCGTTCATAACTTTCCCCTCTCCTTGGGGAGAGAATCCGCAGAAACGAAGTTTCGCGCCGTGAACCCCTGAACCGTGGCAGCCGACGATTCGACTCCCTCCCTCCGTGAGGGACGAGCGGGGGGAGGGCCGGGGAGGGGGGGCTTCAAACAATGGTCCCACGATTCGTCATCGGGCGGTCGGGCCCAAAAGAACGGGTTTCGAGATGAACAGGAACCTCCTCTCCCCGGCCCTCTCCTCCATTGTTATGGAGGAGAGGGAGAAGGTTTGGACGCTTCCCGCGATTTGGAATCAAACTTCGACCCGTTCCCGAAGGTTCAGAGGGAAGGATGGGGTGAGGGGGACGCGGACATTGCTCCCAGCGCGGAAGCCCTTGCCATACGGACACACATCGACCAGCTCACTCACCGGAAACGGGGCAGAACCAAAAATGCGTTGCACATCGGCGATTCACCGAGAATTATGGCAGTCATGTCAAAGCCCCTCGGATTGGTCAGGTTGTTCCCTTTTTTGATTGCCGCTTTCGCAATCGCCACGGCTCCATGTTCACGCGCGGACTTTCCGCAACTGCAGGGGGACGCGCTTCGTTCGGGCAACGTTCCGGGCGAATCACTCAAGTCGGCACTCGGACTCGTCGCCGCGATTCCAATGACGGACGGCATCTACGCCGCGCCCGCCGTGAGCGGCCAGACGGTGATTGTACTCGACGGCTCGGGCGTGGTTCACGCCATTGACCGGCGCAGCAACAAACTGAAGTGGAAGTTCGCCACGCCTGGCGGCGCGGGGAATGTCAACAACGTCGCTTCTCCAGCCATCGTCGGGAAGTTCGTTCATGTGGGAACGATGGCTGGCAACTACTTCGTGCTCGATTTGGCTACGGGCGCGGTCGTGAAGCGGATTGACTGCGGCGAACCGATATTCTCGGCACCAGCAGCAGGTAACGGTCGGGTCTATTTTGCGACGCTTGGTGCGCAGGTTTATGCCGTGGAACCGAACGGCAAACTGGCATGGAAGTGGGATTTCGTGAAGGAGGTCGTCGGCTTCAAGGGGGATCGTTGGCTCGGTGCGGATTGGGTCAAGTTTCGAGGCGACCGGGTGAACTGGAAGGATCACTTCGTCTGCTCGCGCGACATCTGTCTGGTCGGAAAGACGGTGGTGATGCCGGCTGGAGGACGTACCGTGTTTCTTGAAGACGCGGGTGATGCTCCCCGGTTACGAAAGGTTGGGGAAATCCCCTCATACGCCGGCAGGGAGTATCCGGCAACGTTCGGACAAAGCGCGAGCGCGGATGGAACGGTCTATGTGCAATGGCATCGGCGGGACAACGCGGGACGGGTCGAGATGTTGCGACTGGTGGGTGACGAGTTGAAGACGGACTTTGTGAAGGGGACGGAAACCGCGATTCACCTGAAGGGTCTGCTGAGTTTTTGCAGCGTGAGTGTGCGCGATGGACAGGTCTATCGGGTTCGCCCCGAGCATGGGCTCGGATTGATTCGCCATTCACCGGGGGAAGTACAACCGCAGATTCTGTGTGAGGCGCCGTCGATTTGTCCGCCGGTTTTGACGCGCGAACATGTCGCCTATGGCGCGCTTGACGGAAAACTTTATGTCGTGCCGCTCAAGGGCGGCGCCAAGTGGTCGTTCACATCCGCGTTTGGAGCGCCGTTCACGGCTCCGCTCGCGGTCAGTGACGGGCAAATCTATGCCGGGAGTGAGGATGGATATCTTTACGTGCTGGGTCCGAATGGCAAAGCGGCGTTGCCGAAGAAGGATTTGGAGACCTGGAAAGTACGCAGTCCGTTGAAGGGGAAGATGGCCGGCAAGGAATTTGACTGGTACACGAACTACGGCGACTTCGCGGGATCGAACGCAAATGATCAGGGATTGAAGCCGCCCTTGCGGATGCGGTGGGCGCGCCGGTTGGAAGGCACGGTCAAACATCTGCCGGTCTGCGGTGGCGGCCGGCTTTACACCCACACTGCCGAAGGCCAGGTCATCGCGGTGGAACAGGATACCGGCCGGCTGTTGTGGCGACGCCATTGGCCGCATGTTTATCTGTCGTTCACCTCACCGCTTTACTACGAGGGCAGGCTCCTCGTTCCTCAAGGCGGCATCAAACAGTCGCGGGTGCGTTGTCTTGACGCGGCCACGGGCAAGATGAAATGGGAGGCACCGTTCACCGGTTCGCCGGGTTGGAGCCGCCAGTTTCCGCCGGTGGTGCACGGCAACGTCGCCATCTATGCCTCGGGTTCGGGCGAATATGCCGCGCAGGGATCGGAGAAGGCGTTCGTCTTCAAGGGGACGCCGGTTCCGACAAAGGACGGTCACGAGGTGATGAGCTGGATCTTCGCCAACGCCACCGCCTACACGCCGAAGGATCATCATCCCACCGTCTGGGCCTGGGATCTCGACACCGGCAAGGTGGTCTGGCAGAAGGACTTTTCGAAGTACGGACGCGGTGGCAACGACTGCGGCATCTGCATCCTCGACGGCAAATTATACTACTCCGTCTATTTTGGTTACGACGCCGATCAGAAGAGGCGCCGCGGTCTCCCGGCCGAAAACAGCGGCTACACCGCCTGCATGGATCCGGCGACGGGCAAGGTCATCTGGTCCACCACGGATTATCACGTGACCTCAAAATGCACGCTCAGCGCCCGCGACGGTCGGATCTATCTGGGCGGATTCGCCAAGGCCCGACAGGACGCCGAACATCGCTATGTCTGGTGCCTTGATGCCAGGGACGGTTCGTTGGTCTGGCAATCGGAGCCGGTGACCTCCGCGCTGAATGTGGTGACCGTTGGCAAGCAGTTCGTGTTTTCCAATGCCTTGCGTGGCAAGGGCAACGTTTACGACCGTGAGACCGGCAAGGTGGTTGCGAGCATCGGACACAATTACGCCTGCTGCCGTTTCACGCTGTCGGAGCCGTACGTGCTGGGCGCGAACATGGACATGATTGATCTGTCGGACAATGGCAAACTGGTTTCGACCGGACCGGCCATCGACTCGCGCGAATGCCTCGGCGCCGTGGTATCAAACGGAAGAATCTTTTACATGTCCCAGGCCAGTGGGTTTGTCGTTTCTCAGACTTACGGTGAGGAATCGAAGGATTTACCCGCAGTGTGGGAGCGCTAACCCGTGGCGCAGGCTTCCAGCCTGAGGAGACGAGGGAGTTGCCAACGAGAGCCATCGGAAAACCCGGTGACGCCTTTGCGGGTGCCTGCGCCACGATGTTGCAAGTCGCCATTCGCGAGATCGAATTCGAACGGGGGGCGCACGCGGCTCGCGTGCTGGATCGGGCGGCCCGCCCATACGTTGGGCGTGCGGATGGTTGTTGGGAATCCGGTTGGCAATCGCGGCTCGCGTGCCACCCCGGTGTCTGGCGAGCCGCCAGACACAACAGGCCAGCCGGCTGTTGCGTCCGGCGGCAATCGCTTGAGTGCCCGGGGATTTCAGAAGGACAACGGCTGTTATGTCCGTGAATACCCGCCTTCTGCGTGTGAAGAGAACGAGATTGAGAAACGATTGAATCGCTTCCTCAGAAAGACAATAATGGGTCATCGTGAAATCTTTACTTATCGGATCTATAGTCGTGATGATCGCGATATCGGCGCCGACGGAGGAACCGCTGACATCGCTGGTTTTGCCTCCGCTCAAGAACGGGGACGTTGTCCAAATCGCGCCGCATCCGTTTAAGGTGACTGTCGGAGGGGCAGAAAGGACGATCTTCCAGATTGCTCGCCTTGGATATCCATCAGTGGTCGACTTTCAACGCGCGCGCGGATTGAAGGGTGACAACATCATTGGACCAAACACGCGAGATGCGGCACGGAAACTGTATGTGGAGAAGTTTGGGGTGGTATCCAATGCCTCGGAGAATAGTCATTCGCTAACCTTGGCAGGCGAAGCGGTTATGGAGAATGGCTCGCAGGCGATTCGAGTCACGATCTCTAACGCGGATAAGATTCCGATACGAATCATTGGACGTGTTGGTGCCGACAAACGCGGTCGATTCCGTCTCGAGGAATTCCAAATCTCCCTTGCATCCAGATTTTGTGACGGGCGGCCAGGCGGCTTGATAGTTTGCGGAACTCAACACGTCTTGGGGGAGCGGATACCCGCTGGTACTACTCTTGAGCACCGTAATACGTTTAGAACGACTGCAAAAGTTCCGGCAACAATCTCGAAGAGAAACTGGAGGCCACACATGGAGTTCTTCGACCACACGCTTAGGCGTTTCGAACTTGAAGGAGTTCCAATCGAAATAACACCTGTTCGTCCCAAGGATTAAGGCCTACCGATCGCTCCGTCAGACTTCCTTACGTCGGCTGCCGCAAGAAAAATGAAACGGGAAAATCTCTGACGATTGAACACGACTTGAGGCGTCGAACCGGGAGTGGTAGGGCGCGTCTGTCCTCTGCAGGCCGTTCGGATGAGTGGATGCCAGGTGCGGCGGGGTGAGGACACCCCGCCCTACCAAAGGGTCACAGAAAGGAGATCCTCCGAAGTGATTACGGGTTGGGCGATATTGCGCCTTTGTTGCGCGTTGTTTCTGCTGCTCTCCACTTGCATTTCGCGGCCCCAATTGCTGCCGGTCCATCATTCTTGGCTTGGAAAGACCTTGGGTTGTTCGTCCGGTTGGACCGGCTGGATCGGTTGCTAAATGTGATATCGGAAATCCACTGACAATTCCGGTTGGACTGGTAGATTGAAATCAGCATGACATCAGGACTGCCATCAGATTATCCGCCCGAAGTGCCCATCTGGGTTGACCCGGAACGAATGAGCGGCGCGCCTTGCTTCACCGGCACGCGCGTGCCGGTGGACAGCCTGTTCACCAATCTGGAGAGTGGCCTGAGCCTCGACGAATACCTCGATTGCTTCCCGGATGTGACGCGCGAGCAGGCGGTGGCGGTGCTTGAGTTCGCGCACAAGCTGACGCTCCTGCCCGCGGCATGAAAATTCTACTGGATGCCTGCGTCCCCCGGCCGCTACGAAACTCCTGTCGGATTATTCCGTTCGTACGGCCCAGGAAATGGGCTGGGGGCAGTTGCAAAACGGCGACCTGCTCACGAAAGCCGAGGCTGAATTCGAGGCGTTCATCACCACGGATCAGAATCTCAAGTATCAGCAGAATCTCACCGGGCGAAATCTCGCCATTCTCGTTTTGCCGACCAATGACTGGGAGAGGATTCGTGCGAAGGTGCACGAAATTGTCGCCGAACTTTCGAAGCTTGAATCCGGAGGGTTCGTGGAATTGAACTGGAAATGAATATCAAAGCGCCATCCACCGAGGTGCGGAGAAGCGGGAGTTGTAAACGAAGCGGCCGGAACGTCCGGAGACGCCTTTGCGGATGGGCGCCTGACGCAGGCAAAATGCCTGCGCCACGATGTAGTAGCCAGTCAGCCAAACCGGGCGGAATTCAAGTGCCGAAGATGACGAATACTCACAAATGGTTGCCGGTGCTTGCGTGTTCCGTGCTGATTTCGTGTTACGCGAGTGCCGCCGAATCACCGCGCGAGTTCCACGTCTGGGCGACCAGTTGCGCGCATGTGCCGGCGGACATCCGCCGCGGGCGCGAAAGTCTGGCCAAAGTCATCCGGCAATCCGAAGGACTGGTCAACGGCGCGCCAGCGTTCGGTTGGGACATCATGCTCGATGCCGGCGATTTGTCCGCGCATCAGACGCCACCGGGCGACAAGGATGGCATGGAACTCATCCGGCAGTATCAGGTGATGACCAAGCATCGTCGCGAACAGATTTACAACGTGCCGGGCAATCACGACGCGCCGTATTATGATCACGGCCCCGGATCATGGATCCGCAAGTGGGGTGACCCGCTGGGCGAGAATACCGAGTTTTCCGGCGTTGATCGGACACGACGCCCGTTCGCCGTTGAGGGAACGTGGGAGCGCTACAAGTTTCAGGCGGGCAACATTCTCTTTCTCATGCTGGCCGATCGGAATGACGCGCCCGAACCGGTCGGGCGCGGCCACAGCAGCCAGGGAAAATCCGGCGGGTATCCGGCCGGGGCGGTGACGCGTGACACCTTCAACTGGTGGAAAAAACAGGTGCTCGATAACCAGGACAAGATCATCGTCACGATGCATCATCACGCACTGCGCGACACGACCGTGGCTTCTGGCAAAGGCGAAGGCAATCCGCGCTACCATGGCAGCAGCGGAGGCGCGGAGGGTTCGTCGTATTTGTATTATCTCATTGAGAATGATGATCCGAAGGATTTCAAATACACGGCGGATGCACACGTTTTTGAAGATTTTCTGGATGAGTTTCACAAGGAACACGGACGCGGTGCCATTGACCTGTGGATTGGCGGCCATACCCATGTGAAGAGTCCCGATGACAACTGGGGCGGCAAGACGATTTCCGAACGGCGCTGGGGAGTTGGTTTTCTGCAAGTGGCAGCGTTGACGAAGCATCACGGTGGCTCAACTCCGCTCAGTCGATTGCTGAAATTCGCGGATGGCCGCGCCGAATTCAAAGCCGACGTTTATCTGCACGAACCGTGGTTCAAGGATAATCCGGTTGGCGTTTACAAACCCGCGTCGATCACGTGGTCGCTTCGTCATAAATTCATCGCACCGCCGCCGATTCAGGCCATGGCACCGTTTCCGAAATCAGCGCGAGTGTTTACCGAGCCGTACGTCGGACCGAAATCAAACCGCAAAGCTCCAGTCGGCGCAGCGCTGATCAAGGCGGCTCCCTCACCGGATCTGACCAGTCGATGGGACGCGACAAACGGCGGGAAACTGAATCTCGAAGCCGCCCTGCTGGCCGACACTTCGCATGCGATTGGAAACAAACCGAGGCTCGTGACCGTTAATTCGAAGGACGCACTCGGTCTCATTGTTCCGGAAACCCCCTCACCCCGTCCCTCTCCCCCAGTGGGGGAGAGGGTGCCCGAAGGGCGGGTGAGGGGGATTCCAGGTTCACGAAATGCGACCGCATCTGAAAGCAACCAGGGGCTTGCCATGAAGTTCGATGGGCAACAACGCGTGCGCATCGGGCGAATCGACATGGAGGATTGGACCGACCTCACGGTGAGCGCATGGATCAACACGACAAACAATTCGCCCAACATGCGGATCGTCTCAAAGGACGACCTCGGTGAGCCCGGTAATTTTGTTTTGCTCCACACCGGTCCCGGAGTCTGGCTGATGCGAGCCTGGGATGACCGGGCGAAGAAATGGCAGGCGGCAACGTGGCGGTCAAACGGTCTCAGTAACGGGCGGTGGCATCACTTGGCCGGTGTCGTGGACTCCCGTGCGGGAAAGATTCGGCTCTTCGTGAACGGCGAACTGAAAGCCGAGGCGCCATGGACGGCTGACACACTGGATGATTCGGACAAAACGGACCTGGTCGTTGGCGCTGATTCAGGCAAAAAGTCGTTCGGGCACACCTTTACCGGAATGATTCGCGACGTGCAGGTGTATCCGCGCGCGCTGAAGGTGAATCAGTTCGGAGCAACGGATGAATCTTCTACACCGGCAGGACCAAAATTGAAGAAACAATGACTCAAACCACGAAGGCAGTTTTATTGGCCGCTGCGGTGCTGGTGACGGCATTCGTCACAACCGGTCAGGCGGCGGGGCGACCCAACATCATTGTCGTGCTGGTGGACGATTTGCGCTGGGACGATATCGGATGCGCCGGTCACCCGTTTGTCCGTACGCCAAACATCGATCGGCTCGCACATGAGGGAGTTCGGTTTCGCAACGCGTTCTGCACCACCCCGCTTTGTTCGCCGGTGCGGGCTTGTCTGCTGACCGGATTGCACACGCATCACCACGGAATCCTGGATAACACCAACCGGAGCGAGCAAAGCCATCGACTGAAGACATTCCCTCAGGCATTGCAAAGAAGCGGTTATCAGACTGCGTACGTCGGCAAGTGGCACATGGGTAACGACGACTCGGCGCGTCCCGGTTTCAGTCACTGGGTCGGCATCAAGGGCCAGGGGACATCGTTTGATCCGGTGCTCAATGTAAACGGCGAGCGAAAAGAGTTCAGCGGTCATACAACCGATGTGCTGAATGAGCACGCGCTGTCATTCATTCGCAAAGAGCACCAAAAGCCATTCTGTCTCTACCTCGCCCACAAGGCGCTGCACCCGGAACTGACCCAGCGGGATGATGGAAGCATCACCGATCCCAAGGCAGCGAAGTTTCTTTCCGCCCGGAGGCACCAGAAATTGTACGCCGATGCTGGCATTCCACGGCGCCTGAATGTGACTGATTCGTTGAAGGATAAACCGGCCCTGCAGCGAACGATTCCGGGATTGCCAGCGCTCGGGCCGGTAACCGGGACGAGTGATGAGACCGTGCGGGATCGGCTTCGCATGCTCGCCGGCGTCGATGAAGGCGTCGGCATGCTTTATCGGGAGCTCCTACGCTCAGGTAAACTTGACAACACGGTTTTTATTTTCACCAGCGACCACGGCTACTGGTATGGCGAGCATGGCTTGAGCGTGGAGCGCCGTCTCGCGTATGAGGAGGGCATCCGCATTCCGTTGCTGATTCGCTATCCCCGGTTGATTCAGGCCGGTAGCGTCATCGATGACATGGTTTTGAGTATCGATCTGGCGCCGACTGCAATCGAACTGGCCGGGGCGAAATCCGATTCGGCCATGGACGGCCGCAGCCTGATCTCGCTGTTGAAAGGCATTCGGCCCAACGACTGGCGCACGTCCTTTCTGATCCAATACAACACCGACACGGTATTTCCGCGGGTGCATCGGATGGGATACCGCGCCATCCGCACGGAACGCTGGAAATACATTCGCTACCTTGAACTCGATGGTATGGACGAACTCTACGATTTGCACGCGGACCCTTATGAGCTCAGAAACGTCATTCACCAGACTGGTTCACAAGAAGTCTTGAATCGTCTCCGGGGGGAATTGGGCGCTCTGACTGAGAACGCTGACAAGTAGCGGTTCTCCCATTCCAGTGTCCGGTCGCCATGATGCTTAATGCCATTCCGTCCAGAGTTGTTCGGCGATCCCAAAGGCTGACGTCATGCCTGAACCTCCCATTCCGGTCATGATTCGCGTGTTATGAGATGGTGCGGCGACGTACGGAATACCGTCGACCGATCTTGTATAGATCCCGTGCCAACGTTCTCCGATCCGCCAGGTTGGCAAACGAATGATTTTGTGAAGTTCACGTAAAATGAGTTCCTCGATATGGGACTGTTCGAATGGATGGAGTTCGTCGCCGTATTCGTGAGAATCTCCAAGGATGACCTCGCCGGTCGGCAGTTGTGCGGCAAGAACGTGAATCCCGTATTGGTTCAGTTCCGGATTGTTCTCGGTGACGCGTTGTTGAACCAGTTTTTGAGATTTGCAGACGGAAAAGACCGGGTAGTGCCGAAGCGTGAGGCCGCCGGCAATGTGTGGCCCGAGCAACCACGGTGTCGATTGAGGCTTCGTGCGCATCATCTGGAGTTTGCAATGATTCAGTTGAGATTCAGCGAGCAAATGTGGGTACAACGTCCGAGTGTCGGCACCAGAACAGATGACTGTCTTGTTCGCTTCCCAGCTCCGCCCATCTGATGCGACCAGAAGGTTTTCATCACACTTTGAAATCGTCGTGTCAAAACACGTTTTGAGTCCGAACGTCTCCTCCAGCCAGAGTGGAATGGATGAGATCGCTTCAGCCGGGTTGACTCCCATTTCATGTTCACTCCAAAGTGCGCCGCGCAATCCGTCGGGATTGACGGCCGGACTTCTCCGGACCGTCTCCTCGGGAGTCAACAACTCCAGGTGCAGACCGTCATTTGCTGCCACTGGAATAAATTCTTTCAAGACCTCCCACTCGTCGTCGTGATGAGCGAGGTGCAGCGAACCGCATTGATTGAGCCAGATCCCCGATTCCTCAGCGACTTCCAACCAAAGTTTTCGACTCTGACGAGCGACGGTTGACTGAATGCCGAGCGGTTGCCCGATTGGGTAGATCATTCCGAAATTTCGAATCGACGCACCGATCGCCCGATGATCCCGTTCGAAGAGGATGACCCGGTTTCCCCGACGGCAAGCCGCCCAGGCGTTGGCCAGTCCCACGATTCCCGCACCTACGATTGCCACGTCGTACTGTTCTGCCATGCCCGGGAAGAATGGTTCGATTTTCAACCGGCACAACGATTATTGGCAACCCGGATGTAATTGAAATTCCTCTGGCAAACATAGATTTCTGGTATTGCGACAATGTTTTGGTAGAACGAGCCGCTCGCAATCCCCGAATGGAAACGTCCAATGCAACTCCGCCAATCGAACGTCCCGCGTCAAAGGAATGGCATCCGATGTTCTTCTCGGCCTGGGCGATGGTCGCGGCGTTTGGCACCTACTTCTGCATGTATGGTTTTCGCAAACCATTCACCTCCGCCACGTTTGATGGGCTGACCTCGTTCGGCCTGGCCTACAAGTCGCTTGCGGTAACGTCGCAGGTCTTGGGATACACACTCTCCAAATTCATCGGGATCAAAGTGATTCCCGAACTGCCACCGGCGCGCCGCGCGTCCACCATTCTCTGGTTGATCGCGGGTGGAGAACTGGCACTGGTCGTCTTTGCCCTGCTGCCACCACCGTACAACCTTGCCGCATTGTTTCTGAATGGTTTGGCGCTGGGAATGGTGTTCGGGCTGGTGTTGGGATTTCTCGAAGGTCGCCGGGTGACGGAAGCACTGATTGCCGGACTCTGCGCGAGTTTCATTCTTGCTTCCGGCGTGTCCAAGTCGGTCGGTCGATGGTTGATTTCACTTGATGTGCCCGAAGTGTGGATGCCCTGCGTGGCCGGCGCCCTTTTTATTCTGCCGTTGCTTGGTTTTGTCTGGATGTTGCGACGGATTCCGGACGCCTCGGAAGCCGACCGCTCCGAACGTGCCGAACGCTCGACGATGTCGCGCACCGAACGGTCACAGTATTTTCGAAAGTTCGCGCCTGGAATCTGCCTGCTGATCATGGTGTATGTGATGCTGACCGTGATTCGCGGAATCCGGGACGATTTCGGTGTCGAGATTTGGCAGGCACTGGGACACACCGGCAAACCGGGAGTATTCACCTCATCGGAGACCTGGGTGATGTTCGGTGTGCTGGCCATCACGGGATCAACCATTTCCATGCGGGACAATCGAAAGGCCTTCTTTGTGTCGATGGTGGCGAGCGGGGCGGGGCTATTACTCATTTTGTTCATCTGCATCGCTGTGTTGAAAGGCGGATTGGATGCCTACTGGTTCATGGTCTGGCTCGGACTGGGGCTTTATGTCCCGTACGTGATGTTTCATACCACGGTCTTCGAAAGGCTGGTGGCGTTGCTGAAGGACAAGGCGACGATAGGCTATCTGATGTATCTCGCCGACGCGTTCGGTTATCTCGGATACGTGATGCTGATGATGAGCCGGGGCTCCATCGCCGCTCGCGCCGACTTGTTGGATTTCTTTCTGCAACTGACCTTCACCCTGACGTTGGTGGCGATTGTCTTGTTGGTCACGGCGACTTGTTATTTTAATCGAAGGCATTGACGCTGCGGGGGCTCAGGCGTAAATGCTCAAGCACCGGATAGAACTCAAAACGTGTCGTTAACTGATTTACCGAAAGAAGCTTTGACCGCTCGCTTTGCCGGCCCGGGCAAGCCGTTCGAATTTCGCGCCCAGCGTCTGCCAAATCTGCGGGACGGCGAAGCCTTGTTGCGGGTTGACTGTTGCACGATTTGCGGCAGTGACGTAAGGACGATTCGCGGCGAGCGGGAAGCCCCGGGTTCGGGACTATTGGGACATGAGATTACCGGGCATCTGATCGCGACGGCGGATTCGGGTCCCATTACGGACGTTGAGGGAAAGCCACTGAATGCTGGCGATCGGGTAATCTGCGGAGTCGCTGTCTCCTGTGGGGAATGCCGTTATTGCCGCCGGGAGATTCCGCAAAAATGTGAACGACTGCTGAAGTTCGGGCATGCGGGTTCGGGAGCTGGTTGGGAATTGTCGGGTGGCCTGTCTGACTACTGCCATCTTCCGCGCGGAGCAACGCTCGTCAGAGTACCCGAATCTCTCCGTCCCCGCGAGGCGGCCTGGATCGGCTGCGCCGGTGCGACCGCCGCTGCAGCCATCCGTACGGCGGGGCCGTTATCTGGACAGACCGTTTTGATATTGGGCACCGGTGCTCTCGGATTATTTGTGGCGGGAATGGCGGCTTCGGCCGGCGCTGAAGTGCTGGCTGTCGATTTTCGTAAGGATCGATTGGGCGTCGCGAGGAGCCTTGGTGTGGCGTCGTGTCTTCAACTCAGGCAGGGTGACGACGGAGCCCTACAGGATGAACTGATCCAAACTTTTGCAAAGGATCATACGGGTGGACGAGGTGTGGATATCGTGCTCGAAACATCCGGCTCGAGGGCAGTGGTCGGGACTGCGTTGGGCACCGTTGACCTTGGTGGGCGAGTGATTCTTGTCGGTTCAGTGGCTCCGTCGGATCCAGTTGATTTTTATCCGGAAAAAATAGTGCGAGGGCTCATTCGCATCGAAGGCGTCCATAATTACATTCCACGGGATCTCAAAACGGCCACGGACTTCATGTCCGAAAACCCCTCCGTGCTCGCTTCCCTGGGCGCAGATTTTCCCGTGCTGGGGTTACGCGAAATCGATAAGGCATTCGAGCTTGCCCAGATCGGCGATCATCTTCGAGTCGCCATCGAGCCATAAGATCAGACCAACGATTCCAGCTTTGCGATGCGGCGAGGCGCAAACCGGTAGAGGTGCTTTGCAAGGGGGTTGACTTCGTGAACCAACGGCCAAAGCATAGCGACATGAAACTCCCCTTGTGCCTGCTCGCTCTGGTGTTGTGGCCGGCCTCACTCGTATTGAAGGCCGGTGATGTGACTCAATTGGTCAAGGCGCGTGATATCCGCAAAGTCGTTGCTGATGGTCAGCACAATGCCTTTACGGCGCTCGTTCGTTGGCAGGGCAGCTATTGGCTCGCATTCCGGAAAGCTGCGGCGCACAACAGTAGCGACGGTGATCTGGTCGTCTTACGATCAAAGGACGCCGAGAAATGGGAGCAAGTGCATCGGGTCAATGCTCTTCCGGACGATCGCGATCCACAGTTTCTGGCCACGGATAGCCGATTGTTTTTGTACGATCCCGCGCTGAAGGGAGACAATCTGACCAGTTTCGTTACGTATACCGACGATGGGAAAATCTGGAGCCTTCCTCGCCAGGTTTATGAAGACCGCTACATCTTCTGGAAACCGGTCGCACGCAATGGCCGCTTCTACGCAACGGCCCATCTCAAATCGCGCGAAGGTAAAGAGCGCGATGTGCATCTCATTACTTCGCAGGATGGCATTGATTGGAAAAAGGTGTCGAAGATACGAGGTGGCAATTGGGAAAGCGAAACCACCATCCACCTCCCGACCGACGATCATATCGTTGCATTCTTGCGACAAAAATATGGTTCGCCGCAATCATCGATTCTCGAGGCCAGGACGCCCTTCGTGACCTGGACGGAGCGGCCGGCGAGCTTCCATCTTTCCGGCCACGCAGTGCATACGATTGACGGCGTCACGTATCTCTTCTCCCGCACGCGAGAGGGAAAAACGACCGGGACAATGGTTTACATCTACGAAAACGAAAAGCTGCACCCTTACTGCCGGATACCGTCCGGTGGTGACTGCTCTTATCCGGAGGCAGTGAAAATCGGCAACGAAATGCTGGTCAGTTACTATTCCTCCCACGAGGGTGTTGGGAACATTTACACGTGTCGGGTGCCGCTTCGGAAGGATTAAACGAACGGGTTCTCCCGGGATCCGATTCCGCTTGCCAGTGCCATGGGGTGGATCGATTCTCATGGCCCGAAACCCCGTATCTGACAAAAACCATTTTGCGAAAGGAACAATCCATGTCTGCTGTTGCTGAAATTGAGATTCCCGATGTTGCCTGTAGCCCGAAGGTAATTGACTGGCTTTCCCGGCCGAAGCAAATGCTGATCGACGGCCAGTGGAGTGATGCCGCGTCCGGCAAGACGTTTCCGGTGTACAATCCGGCGACCGGCGAAGAGATTTGCCGGGTGGCGGAAGGCAATGCCGAAGATATTCGACGCGCCGTCGCGACCGCGCGTCGCGTGTTTGACGACGTCAATCATCCATGGCGCTCGATGACGCCATCAGAACGCGGCAAAATTATCTGGCGGATTGGCGACCTGATTCTCGAGCACCTGGAGGAATTCGCGGAATTGGAATCCATTGACAACGGCAAGCCCAAAGCCGTGGCGCAGGCTGCCGACGTGCCGCTGGCCGCGGACCTGTTTCACTATATGGCAGGCTGGGCCACGAAGATTGAAGGCAGCACGATCCCTATCTCGGTTCCCTACGCGCCGGGAGCAAAATTCCACGCCTACACACTGAAAGAACCGGTCGGTGTCGTCGGACAGATCATTCCGTGGAATTTCCCGTTGCTGATGGCGGCCTGGAAACTGGGGCCGGCTCTCGCGACCGGAAACTGAGTAGTGCTCAAGCCGGCCGAACAGACTCCGTTGTCGGCCCTGCGACTGGGTGAGTTGTTGAGCGAGGCAGGGTTGCCGGATGGTGTGGTCAATATCGTTCCGGGTTATGGCGAAACCGCTGGAGCCGCGCTGGCCGCGCATGACGATGTGGATAAGGTGGCTTTCACCGGCTCGACCGAGGTCGGCAAGCTCATCGTCAAGGCGGCGGCCGGCAATCTCAAGAAACTGACCCTCGAACTCGGCGGCAAATCGCCGAACATCGTTTACAAGGACGTCTCGGATCTGGACGGCGCCATTGCCGGAGCGGCTAATGCGATTTTCTTCAATCACGGCCAGTGCTGTTGTGCCGGATCGAGGTTGTTTGTCGAAAAAGAGATTTACGCTGACGTGGTAGCGGGCGTCGCTGAAATCGCGAAGAAGATCAAGCTGGGACCCGGGCTGGCGACTGACACGGAAATGGGTCCGTTGGTTTCCGATGAACAGTTCAATCGAGTGACCGGTTTTCTTGAGTCGGGACGAACGGAAGGCGCCTGCACGATGGCGGGTGGGGGACGTTATGGAAATCGCGGCTACTTCGTTCAGCCTACTGTGCTGACGGAAACCAATGCCGATATGAAAGTGGTTCGCGAGGAGATTTTCGGTCCGGTGGTGGTGGCCGAGTCGTTTGAGGATGATTCAAAACTGATTAAAGAAGCCAACAGCACGACCTACGGTCTCGCCGCCGCGGTCTGGACAAAAGACGTCGCCCGCGCGCATCAGGTCGCGCGGCAACTCCGCGCCGGGACGGTGTGGGTCAATTGCTACAATATCTTTGACGCCGCGCTCCCGTTTGGCGGCTATAAGCAATCCGGTTGGGGACGGGAAATGGGCCGGGAAGTCCTGAACAATTATCTCGAAACCAAGGCTGTCGTTGCGGCGATGTAGCGCGGGCGTCCCGCCTGCATTGCGCGCCGAGTGCAAACCGGCACGTCCGGAAAACCCGCAGCCGCTTCGCTAACATGGACTCCCCTTGCAGGCAGGATGCCCGCGCTACGAATCTGATTTCCCCTTGCCAGCCCGTCCGGCGAGGGACTCATCGATCACAGCGTTGAAGGGCAGGTGGGAAATCGGACCGACAAACAGATCCCCGATGAATTGATCGACCGCAGCCACGAGGAGCCCATCGTGATGCCAGCCGGCAGTTGTTCGTTCCACCACAGTGTGTTGCTGCATCGTTCCGCGCCCAACCACAGAGATCGATCCCGACGCGGGCTGGCGGTACATTATATGTCGGCGAAATCCCGCTGGACCCATCCGACTGACCCCGCGCCGAACTATCTGCTCCTGCGCGGTCATGGCAGTTGAAATGAATTTGGCGGCGGTTCGCAGTAAAGTGTCGAAAAACGTTCACGCTCCGATCATGCTCGCCGTCGTTGAACAACTACCTCGGCATCGAAATCGGCGGAACGAAATTGCAACTGGTCTCCGGAACGGCAGACGGTGTCATTGCGGAACGAACGCGGTTTCAAGTGGATGCCGGGGAAGGTGCGGCGGCCATCCGCCAACGGATTGAGGAAACCATTCCGAAGTTGATCGACCAATTCCACCCGACCGCGATCGGTGTCGGCTTTGGCGGTCCGGTCAATCGCCAGACCGGACACATCGCCAAATCGCATCAGGTGGAGGGCTGGTCGGAATTCCCGATTGTCGATTGGCTCACGGGGCTATCAGCTCTGCCAACGCTGGTCGAAAACGACGCCAACACCGCCGCGCTCGGCGAGGCCACATGTGGCGCGGGCAGGGGAAAGAATCCGGTGTTTTACATCAATATGGGGAGCGGCATCGGCGGTGGACTGGTCGTCGGTGCCTGCGTTTACCATGGGCAATCACCCGGTGAAACGGAAATCGGCCACATTCGATTGACGGCCAAAGAAACCCTCGAAGACCGTTGTTCCGGTTGGGTGGTGGATCGCCGTATCCGCGAAGCCGTCGCCGCACATCCAGACAGTTTGCTGGCCAGGAACGTCAGCGGCGACGATTGTTCCGAGGCGCGCTTTCTTTTGCAATCGATGAACGACGGCGATGCCGATGCCCGGAGAATTTTTTCCGATACGACTCGCGACATCGCCTTCGCGTTATCCCATGTCACCCACCTGTTTCATCCAGAGGTCATCGTGCTCGGCGGTGGGCTGTCCCTGATTGGTGAACCGTTTCGAGATGCGATCGGAGCCGCGTTGTCAAAGTTCATCATGGAAGTATTTTTACCCGGCCCGCAGGTAGTGCTGGCAAAGCTGACTGAAGACGCGGTGCCAGTGGGTGCGCTGGTCCTGGCGGCCACGTCAAGGAAGCAACATGCAGATTGAAATTATCAACACGGGAAGCGAGCTGCTGCTCGGCCGGGTGCTCAACACGCACCAGCAATGGCTTTGCCGGCAACTGGCGGATGCGGGCTACGAAGTCACTCGACAGGTCACCGTCGCCGATACCGGCGAAGCGATTCAGCAAGCGGTTCGCGAAAGCCTCGGACGAGCCGATCTGGTCATTACAACGGGAGGGCTTGGCCCGACCGCGGACGATATCACTCGCGACAAAATTGCCGAATTACTGGAGCGTCCGCTGCACGAGGATGACTCAGTGGTGGAACACGTACGGAGTTTCTTTGCCCGAAGAAATCGCCCGATGCCTGACCGTACCCGAATTCAAGCGATGATACCGGAAGGTGCGGAGATTGTTCAGAACGCCCATGGCACAGCGCCGGGACTGATCATCGGCGTTGCGCCAAACCCCTTTCGTGCCACCGGTGATCGGTCGGTTCTCATTATGTTGCCCGGCCCACCGCGCGAACTGCAACCGATGTTCACCGCACAGATCCTGCCGATGATTCGGGAACAGTTTCCACTGCTGGGTGGCTTCGCCTGCATCACTTTGAAATCTACCGGCCTCGGCGAGACGTTGATGGAGGAATTACTGGAGAACCCGTTGAGTGGCCTCGTGCGGGAAGGCCTGCAAGTCGGTTTCTGCGCGCGGACCGGCGAAGTAGATGTACGCTTCGCGGCCAATGGCCCCAACTCTGCAGCCCTGGTGGCAAATGCTGATCTCATTGCCAGAAAAGTCGGTGCTGAATACATTTTTGGCACCGGGGAGGAATCCCTCGAACAGGTCGTGGTTCAAATGCTGACTGAAGCGGGAAAGACGATTGCCCTGGCGGAATCCTGCACCGGCGGCTACCTCGCCAATCGAATCACCAACGTTCCGGGTGCCTCTGCCGCGTTAGTGTCAGGCATGGTGACTTACAGCAACGAGTCCAAGATGGATCTGCTCGGCGTGCAGAAGGCCACGCTGGAACAACACGGTGCGGTCAGTAACGCGGTCGCGGGTGAAATGGCGGAAGGGGCGCGGGCTCGCGCAAAATCCGATTACGCAATCAGCATAACGGGAATCGCCGGACCGACCGGCGGGACAACGGAGAAGCCCCTCGGAACTGTTTATATTGGTCTGGCGTCAGCCGATGAAATCTTCGTACAGCATTACCTCAACACGTTCGACCGCAAAACTTTCAAGTTTGTTACCGCGCAGCAGGCGTTGGAAATGTTGCGGCGAAGGTTGACTGGCCTTATTCCAGTATAGGTGCGGGCAAAAAAAACCGCCGGGATGAGTCCCGACGGTTTTTTGTAAATATTCGATCGAGTTTCAGGCACCGTCTTCGCCGATGGCTTCGACCGGGCAGCCTTCCATTGCTTCCTTACACTGTGCTTCTTCCTCCGGACTCTCCGGCTGTTTGAACACGTAAGAGTAGCCGCCGTCGTCGTTGCGGGTGAAGCAGTCGGGTGCCGTTTCCCGGCACAAGTCGCAGTCAATGCACTGATTATCGACGTAAAACTTGCCGCCTTTGTTGTCTTCGTATTTGTTTTCGAGGTCTGCCATAGTCGTTTTCCAATTAAATCCGAGCCGATTTATGAATCGGCTTCGATGGCTTGGCAAGCCCGATCTGGCAATTTTGCCGAACAACTCACATTCACCTCGCACTTTCAACCCCGACTGGATTTGCGTCCGACAAGGATGGCACGCCGACCGGGGAGAGTAGCCGGGATGCAATTGACTGGCACCCCGAGAACCTCAAATATCCCATAGACAAGAAAATTGGAATATGCTGTCATGCGCGCCGTCCAACCCCTGTCGGTAGCCCAGGCGCGGTGTCTGATTTGCCGACGGATAGCACAAACAACCAGTTGATTGGTAAGAAAGGTAAAATAAGTATGAAGATCGTTAAAATGTTGACCGCATTCGCCGTAGTGTTCGCCATGTCCGCCATGGTCGCCTCCGCTGAGCTCTCCAAAGCAGAGCAGGCGAAAGCCAAAAAAGGTGGCTGCTGCGACAAAGCCATCAAAGCTGGCAAAGCATGCGCCCACAAGTGCTGCGTTGCCGCGGCCAAAGAAGGCAAAATCTGCCCGAAGTGCAATGCGCCCAAGAAGAAGAAGAAGTAATTAGCTTCTGATAGTTTTCGCGAAGGCCGGTGAATCTTCACCGGCCTTTTTTGTGCCCGGTCTGTATAACGGCCGCAGATCGTCCGCTGAATTTCCTTCCGCCGTTCATTTGGGCCTGCTATTGATCGTAACCCATGGCGGACGATCTAAAAATCGGTTTTCTGGGTGCGGGCAAGATGGCCTCGGCGCTGGCAAAAGGATTTCTCAACGCCGGATTGACCACTCCGGCAAATCTTATCGGTGGCGATATTGTCGCGGGAGCGCGGGACGCATTCAATGTGAGTACCGGAGCTCGAACCACCGAATCGAACCCGGAAGTTTGCGCCGCTGCGAATATCCTGGTGCTGGCGGTAAAACCAAATCAGGTAACTGAAACACTCGAAGCGGTTTCCAGTAGCTTGACGAAAAATCACCTGCTGCTCTCCATTGCAGCGGGTGTTCCGCTGGAACGCCTGGAGGGACAACTGCCGCCGGGCTCACGCGTCATTCGTGTGATGCCGAACACACCCGCACTGGTCAGCGCCTCGGCGAGCGCCTATGCCCTGGGCGCTAACGCAACGGCAGCAGACGGCGAGCTGGCGCAAAAGCTTCTTGGCGCGATCGGCATCGCTTTTCAAGTGAAGGAATATTTGCTCGACGCGGTCACGGGTCTCAGTGGCAGCGGTCCCGCCTACGTTTACCTGACGATTGAAGCGTTGAGCGACGGAGGGGTCGCCGCCGGACTGCCAAGGGACATCGCTACGAAACTGGCTGCGCAAACGGTCCTTGGTGCGGCAAAAATGGTTCTCGAAACCGGCCAGCACCCGGGCGTGCTCAAGGACATGGTGACCAGTCCCGGCGGGACGACTATTGAGGGTCTTCACGAGCTCGAACAGGCAGGCACGCGAGCCGCCTTTATCAGTGCTGTTCGAGCCGCGACGGAGAAATCCCGAATGCTCGGGCAAGGTTAGATCCCGTTAACGGGAATCCATATGCCGATCCCACCGCCAACCGAAAAACAGGCGAAAATCATCTGGTCTTCCTTGACGATTTTCGCGGTGGCCATCGCCCTGACGGTAATCGGTTTTGTCTTCTACGGTCTCGCGGTTTTTCTCAGCACGTTGTCACCCATCCTGATGCCGATCGCCATCGCCGGCATCCTGGCCTGCATTCTCGACCCGCTGGTTTGTTTCTTTGAACAATTCAAAGTGCCACGTTTTCGGGCCATTTTACTGGTTTACGTCATCGTCGTTACCATGACCCTCGGGTTGCTGGGGACGGTCGTTCCGGCGGTTTACGTGCAGGCTTCGGACCTCATCAACGAATTGCCAGAGTACGGCGAGAAGTTTTACGACAAATTTCTCAAATCGCCGGAAGGAGAACCAGTCGACGACGAAATTTTAATCGGCCCGGAAGGGGTGGCGTCAACGAATCCAGCCGCTGCGCCCGTCACGGGCAGGGCAGCGATGGCAGTAAACGTTCCCACCCTTTCACCGGCGTCCACCAACGCGGGCGCGCCCGTCCCAATCACATCGCCACGGCGCGGGACGTCAAAGGAAGGTCTGGCGACCTGGTTTTCCGCCGACGGTTTGCGCGAGAAAGTGCGGCAGGTCTGGAAAGGCGTGGACGTGAAGAAGCTGGAGCAGAAAGGAAAAGAGATTCTACCCGCCGTCGGAAACTGGGTGTTCCAGAAATTCATCGCTGCCACGCATCTACTCGGTTGGGCCGTCGGCATCGTACTGATTCCCGTTTATATGTACTACTTTCTGAACGAGAAATCCGGCATTCAGAGAAACTGGAAGACCTACTTGCCCATCCACCATGATTCGGATTTCCGTGAGGATTTTATTTTTATTGTCAACTCCATCAACGACGCTTTGATCGTGTTCTTTCGCGGGCAGATTCTGGTCGGCATCATCTCCGGCACCCTGCTGGCCATTGCCCTCTCAATTCAAGGGGTGAAATACGCACTGCTGATTGGAGTGCTCGCGGCGTTGCTGGGCGTGGTTCCCTATCTGGGGTTTATTATCAGCATCACGATCGCCATCCTGGTCTCCGCCATTCAGTTCGGGAACCTGACGCAGCCGGCGATTACTTTAGGAATCTGCATGGTGATTCACCTGGCTGAAGGTTTTGGCTATCAACCGAAGATTATCGGCGATCGGGTTGGCCTGCATCCCATGGCAATTATTGTGGGACTGTTTCTGGGCGCGACACTGCTGGGTGGCCTGCTGGGTGGATTGCTGGCCATCCCGCTGACGGCCCTGTTGCGCACTCTCATGTATCGCTACGTCTGGGTGAAGAAACAAGAGGACCTGGAGAAAAGCGGCGAGAACATCGGCGACACCTCACCAACGGTCGCGATGTAGAGGGCTATTAATATCGCCGCCAGAGCGACGGGCTGAACAGCACCAGCACGGCAAAAAACTCCAATCGGCCGACCAACATCAGGATGCTGAGCCAGATTTTGGTAACCCCGCCGAGGAAAGCAAAATTCTCCGTCGGTCCCACCATCCCGATCCCCGGCCCGATGTTGAACAGACAGGCCATCACCGCCGAGAGGCTGCTATCCATATCCAACGTTGGTTCGAGCAGACTGACGACACCGGTTCCAGCAAACACCGCGACTGCCCCGAGCGCGATGAGAAAAACAGTTTGCTGTCGCAACCCTTCATCCGCCGCGTGCCCATTAAGCTTGAGCGCGAAAATTTGGTTTGGCCGGAAGGCGTTCACAACCTGCTGCCCGACGACCCGACTGAAAAGAATCCACCGGCCGATCTTCAACCCGCCGGCGGTGGATCCCGCGCAGCCGCCGATGCACATCAAGGCCAGCAGGATTATCTTCGAGAAGGGGGGCCAGGTATTGAAATCCTCGGTGGCGAATCCCGTGGTAGTGACGATTGAAACGACTTGAAACAATGATTCGCGCGCCGCGCGTCCGATGGAATGATGTCCAAGCGCCATAAGATCGAGCCCGATGACTACCGTCGCCACGCAGACGATCATCAAAAACACCCGGGTCTCCTCATCGCGATGCCAGTGGTCCCAGCGCCGTTGCAGCAACCAGGCGTACAAGATGAAACTGATGCTGCCCAGGACCATGAAAAGAGTAAGCCAGAGTTCAATTCCCAGGTTTTGATAAGCGGCAATGCTCCGGTTTTCCGGGCTGAATCCGCCGGTCGAAATGGCCGTGAAAGTGTGGGCCAGAGCGTCGTAAAAACTCATTCCAAACCAATAGAGCCCACCGCAACAGATAACCGACAAGCCAAGATAAATCACCCAGAGTCGCACGGCCACATCGTGAATACGCGCCTGCAGACCCTGGCTGGTTTTAGCCGATGATTCATGACCGAATAACGCCTTGCTGCCAACCCCGAGATACGACAGCAGCGCGACAAACAGGACGAGGATCCCGAGCCCGCCAAGCCATTGGGTGAACGCCCGCCACAACAGGATGTTGCGCGGATACTCGTCGAGATCCGCAATCACCGTGGCGCCGGTGGTGGTGAATCCGCTCATGGACTCGAAGAAGGCATCCACCGGCCCCAATCCCGGTTCGCAGAAGTAAAACGGCAACGCGCCAAAAGCCGCGCACACGATCCAGCCCAGTCCGACAATGGCGATCCCTTCCTTGCGCAATACCTCCCGGCCCGAGCCTCGGCCCACCAGCGTCAGCGCCGTGCCGGCGACAGCGGAAATGGCAAAGGAGATCCACAGTGCCCGGGTTCCCTGCGCCTCCCGCACCGAATCTCCGCTGACAAACGTGTAGCCGATACACAGCAACATCGTCGCACCGAGGAGCAACACGAGCAGACCGAGAATCTTGCTGAGCAGCTTGAGATTCATCAACTGGTCAACAGCTTTACCGTCGCCTTGCGAGAAGCGGGCGACACAATGGCGTAAACCAAATCGCCCGCGCGAATTTCGTCATTCCCGGACGGGACAAAGGATTCATTGCCACGAATGAGTGCCACCAGTCCCATGCCTTCAACGCCGTCGAGGTCTTTGACCAGTTTGCCCGCCAGACTGCTGGACTTGGGAATGTTGAATTCCAACACTTCCGTTTCACCGGCCAGAGTCATTGCCACCTGGAACCGTTCGGAGGTCACAAAGCGCAACAACTCCCGGCTGGTAATCACACGCGGACTGACCGCGCCGGTGATGCCCAGTTGGTCCTTGTGGCTGGTGATGATGTCCGCATAGTCCGCCCGTTGCACGAGCGCCACGGGATACTTGACGCCGAGGGTCTTCGCCTGCAGGCACATCATCATGTTGTCCTCGTCCTGGCCGGTCACCGCGATGAAGAAATCCGCGTCGCCGACCTGCTCTTCCTTCAACTCCTGCAACGAAGTCGCGTCCACGTTGAGCACGACCGTGCGTTGCAGCAATTCCGTCAACTCCTCGCAACGGTCCTTGTCCCGCTCAAAGATGCGGACCCGGTTCTTCGACCCCTCCAGCATCTGCGCCAGCGCAAAACCATACTCGCCGCCGCCCAGAATGATCACATTATGCTCGCTGACCGCTTCCGGTTCCGATTCCAGGAAACGAATCGTCTCGGCCAGGCTGTCCGTTTCGCCAAACAACGTCACCAGATCACCCACCTGCAATAACTCGTCGGGACCGGGAACAATGTTCGCGCCATGCCGCTGAATGAAGGCGACGCGCACCCGGGCCGGCAGCTTCAAGTCGCGGATGGGCTGCTCGACTGCCTGGCAGTGGGGTGAAATGAAAATCTGCTGTAACTCAATCTTTCCGCGCCCGATTTCCTCAACCGTCAGGCGATTGGGATTGCGGACGTACTTGGCCAGCTCGACGGCGGCCAAGCGCTCGGAACTGAACAAGTGATCAATGTTAAAGTGCGCCTGGTAGCTGAAGAGCCATTGTTCGGCTTGAAGGCTCGGATGCACGCGGGCGATGGTTTTCTTCGCCCCCAGCGCCTTGGCCAATGAGGCGGAAACCAGATTTGTTTCATCATCGCTGGTCAAAGCCAGGAAGAGATCGCACTCGCCAGCGTTCACTTCGGCCAGGGTCTTGGCCGAGGCGCCGCTGTCGCAGACCACCCGGGCGTCCAGCCGCTCGTTCAGGCCAGCGACCAGTGCCTCATCGGTCTCAATCACCACGATATTATGAGCCCGGTTGGACAGACTTTCAGCCAGGTGCCGGCCGATTTCCCCGGCGCCAACGATAATGATGTTCACTGCTCCTGAACATTAGTCCCGGCGCTTCTCGGATGAGAAGAAAATTCCTTTGCTCGTGTTGTGGCGGGGCGCATTCGGGTGAATGCGCGGCCGGTGCCTCAGAGCACGGAATTCATTCCGTTTCCGCCGGTGTTTGCACGGGAGTCACGCTGGCCCTGGGGGTCTGTTGCGCGAAGTGGATTACATTTCGCGCCATCCTTTTAACCGTCCGTCAAAAGGGCGGGACAACAGGAAACGTTCCTTGGTTGAACCAGCCTTTGTGCCGAAAAACCAACAGCCCCCCAGATCAAACGCCTCAGACTGCAGCGAGCGCAGTTCCGCCACGCACCGCATTTGATCCTCCACGATCGTGCCCATTCGCGCCGCGCGACGGCTCAGCCGGCGAACCCGGACCGCCAGATCCTCCGGTTCCTCCTGTTCATCGAGCCATTCCTCCAAATCATCGACGCCGGACCGAATGTCCATGCTGAGGATCATGTCATGATCCTCAATGCGATCAAGAATCTGGTAAAGCACCGCCACCGGCGTCTTTCCGCGAAAGCGTCGGCTGCCGGAAAACTGCTCCACCAGCCTTTTGAGCGCCGCCTGTAGTCCATCGTGAATGGTGATGATTGCTCGGGGCAGATGCAGGATGGTCAGATACGCCCGGCGCATCTCCTCGTCGCTCACCTCGAACACCGGCACCCTTGACCGGCACGCAATCCCCAAACACTCCCACGCCGGACTTGGGGGCCGGCTCGGTGCATTCCTCAATGACCAGTGGATGCAGATGCGGTGGATTGAGAAACTCGGCCAGTCGCTGCTGATGTTCCTCCTCGATGTTGACCCAGTAAACTTCCTCCGGTCGGTCTGCGCGAAAGGCCTCCACGCCGGCATCCGCCAACCGCAGATCATCGGTCACGCGAAATACTTTGATGCTGTTCATGGGATGTAGTCTGCCCACAACGAATGAAGCATAGCTTTGGTTCGGAGCGATAGCAGAGACATCAAACCTATGCCTGGGTGAACCTGCCTTCGCCTCCGGCTACGGCCCGGCACGCTGGCCCGGCGAACGTTCAGTCCGCTTTCATTCTTGGCCGGATTTTCCTCTTCCCTTGCGGATTGCTTTTCGTCGCGGGCCCCTCGCAAATTGGTATAACCCGTGCCGGCAACCAACCCACCAACCGGCCTGGCCACCGTATCCAAAGCGCCGTCGAGCCGGCGCACTCCAGGGTGCCCTATGGAGTGCGCCGGCTCGACACCGCCTTGGATACCGTTCGCCTTCCCAACCCGCGACCTCCCCGCCGTGAACGCGCCGAACAGAGCCCATTGGGTCAAGGCGCTGCCTTGCCGATCTTGAGGTGTTCGACGAAGAAGTAACGCAACGAACACTTGGCATGGTTCATCGCGCTGCCACCCCAGCGGGACTGCGTGCGCCGGTGCAGGAAGTAGTCGCGCACCCGCGCTTCAGGCAACGTGGCCGGGTCGCACTGACAATGCCCGGCGAGCTTGCGGACGTATTCGGTCTTGGTGCGGGGACGTGGCGTTTCGTTGCTCATCGGGTTCCTTTACTTATCGGTTGTCAATGTTCGGCGAGGAACCGGCTCCACCTATTATTGGGGCAGTGTCAAGATGCGCCCGTTCGCACTCCTCGTCGCGCGCGCAAATGGCGTGCGATTTGCAAACAGCCGGCAATTGGCCCCAGTCGCAACCATTGACTTGATCCTTGTCTTAATCCCGAACTCCGTAGCCGGGGTTTTGCAAGCGGAACGGTCACGAACGCCAGGATCGTTTCGGCGCGCCGCCTCGGGGCCGCGACGCCGGATGACCCGCTAATCCCTTTGATCACGCTTGAGCTTCGGCTAGGCTTCGCGTCCCTGCTTTGTGATGAGAATCTGGTTCCGCCCCAAGTTGGTCGATGCATTCCGGCAATATTCGGCAGCGGATTTGCGCATGGATCTGGTTGCCGGAGTCACAGTGGGCGTGGTGGCATTGCCGCTGGCCATGGCGTTTGGAATTGCCTCTGGCGTCACTCCCGCCGCTGGAATCTACACGGCCATCGTCGCCGGGTTTCTCATCTCCGTGCTGGGCGGCACGCGAGTCTCCATCGGCGGTCCCACCGGTGCGTTCATTGCCATCCTTTACGGCATCTATCAGCAATACGGCGCTAATAATGCGGCGGTCTGCACCATCATGGCGGGAGGATTTCTCGTGCTGATGGGACTCTGCCGCGCGGGAACTTTGATCAAATTCATTCCATTTCCGGTCACGATGGGATTTACCAGCGGCATCGCCATTGTAATCCTCTTCACTCAGGTGAAGGACTTTCTTGGATTGGAAATGAAGCGGGTGCCTGTCGATTTCCTCCACCAACTCCGGGAGATCTTCTCCCATCTGGGAACGATTCACTCGGCTACCTTCCTGCTCGCGATCGGGTCGCTTGTGGCCATTCGAATCTGGCCCGATCGGTGGGGACGATATGTGCCAGGATCGATCATTGTGTTAACCGCTGGAACTATACTCGTTGGGCTGACCCAAACCAGCGGCTCATTCGGGTTAGCCACGATTGGCAGCCGATTTGGAGGCATCCCGCAAGGTCCGCCGGTCTTCACCCCGCTCCACGTGGACTGGTTTCATCTGCACGAGTTGATTCGCCCGGCTTTTACCATCGCGCTGTTGGCAGCCATCGAATCGTTATTGTGTGCCGTCGTCGCGGACGGAATGACGGATGATCGGCATGACTCGAATACCGAACTGGTCGCCCAGGGCATCGCGAATATTTGCACGCCGCTGCTGGGGGGCATCGCCGCTACGGGTGCCATCGCGCGGACCGCTACCAATGTCAAAAACGGCGCACGGTCACCCATTGCCGGCATCGTTCACGCGTTCGTATTGCTGGTCATCGTTCTGGTGGCGGCGCCGCTGGCAAAGTTTATCCCGCTGGCGGTCTTGAGCGCCGTACTGGTCAATGTGGCCCTGAACATGGGCGAATGGCACCATTTTGCACGATTGCGAAAGTGGCCCCGCAGCGACGCTAGCGTGTTCCTGCTGACTTTTGTGCTTACCGTGGCGATCGATCTGACCGTCGCGGTGGAGGCGGGCCTGATTATGGCCGCAGCCCTTTTCATCAAGCGCATCTCGGAACTCACAAATGTCAACGCGATCACGGAAACGCAACCCGGCAACCATTCGCATGTACAAATGTCCCTGCCGGCGGGCGTCATGGTTTATCGCATGCACGGCGCGTTCTTTTTCGGAGCCGTGGACAAATTGGAAACCGCGCTGAAACGTGCCGGGCAGGAACCCGAAGTGCTGATTCTGCAGATTGCCGAAGTGATGGCCATCGACGCCACTGGACTCAACGCGCTGGAGGATTTGTTTGAAAAGCTGGCGCGGAAAAAGCGGCATCTGATTCTCGTCGGACCGCACACCCAGCCGCTGCTGGCTATCGAGAAGTGCGGACTTATGCAGCGACTGGGGATGGACAACCTGTGCGCGGAATTGCCGATGGCCCTTGCCCGGGCCGAGGCGATCCTGGCCGGAAATACGGCCGGTCAATCGGGTGGCAAGGGATAGGCGTTCACCTACAGTAATCCGGCACCGCCCGCAAACGGGAAGAGCTTCTGGCGCCTTTTTTTCTTTCCACCCCGCTCATCCTGACAAGAATCGTTCTGTCCGAAACGGATGAAAAACGTCACTACACAATTCCTCGCGTACGTCGAAACGAACGTCAGCCATCGTAATCTCAGATTGCTTCGGCTCTACCTCCTCGGGTTTCTTGGCACAATTGTGCTCTACTCGGTGCTCTTCCATGTGCTCATGCATCGCGAGGGGCAGAACCACACCTGGTTCACCGGCGTTTACTGGACGCTGACGGTCATGTCCACGCTGGGGTTTGGAGACATCACGTTCCACTCCGATA